>NZ_JBIXLN010000068.1:0-15475 GCF_045798555.1 Paeniglutamicibacter sp. MACA_103
GGATCGCCGAACTTGCGCAGCGTGCGGGCCGCGGCATCTGTCATCGAGACCGGGCAGGCCAGGCCGAACTCGGCCTGCACGAAGACGTAGCTCATGGCGTACTTGGCCAGGTGCGGGGGACTGCACTCCCAGCCGTGGATGCTGCGGTGGGAGAGCGCCGAGAGGCCGTACTGTTCGTAGGCGGCCTTCGAGAGCTCGATGTAGCTGGGGTGGTAGGTGATCTCATCCACGCGGTTGCCGTCGCGGTCGAAGTGCTCCAGGGTCGGCTTGTTCTTGTCGGCCACATCGGCCAGGGGAGCAAGGCGGGTGGCTGCGTCCTCGCCGAGCCCGGTGAGGACCGGTACGAGCAGATCCCGGTCCTCGGAATCCAGGTAGCGTTCGACGAGGGGCAGCAAGGCCGGGTCGCTGGTGGCAAAATTCATCGTTTTCACGTGTCTTTCAAGATTTGAAGGGAGAAATGCGGGATGAGGCCGGAGCCCGGCGGTTAGCTCGTGACGGCGTCGGCTTCGCGGTTGGCCCATGCCTTGCCTCGCAGCAGGACGCTCATGCAGATGATGGACAGCAACACGTAACCCACGGCCAGGAACACCACGGGCCAGATGGACCCGGTGGAGGTCAGCAGGGCCTGGCTCACGAACGGTGCGGTTCCGGCGAAGATCGCGGTGGAGAGCTGGTAGGCAACGGAGATTCCGGTGTAGCGGATGTGGGTGGGGAAAAGCTGGGCCAGCACGCCGGCCAGTGCCGAGTAGTACATGGCGTGCGGTGCGGTGGCCAACACCATGCCGATCATGGCCAGGGCGAAGTTGCCGGTCTGGATCATGAAGAACATCAGCGGCAGCAGCACGATCTCCGGCAGCAGCATCCACAGCACTGCCTTCTTCACGTCGATCTTGGAAGCGAGGATGGCGCCGAAGGGCTGGATCACGACCTGGGCCACCAGGGCAACGGTGACGATCTGCAGGAATTCGGTGCGCCCGAAGCCCAGGTCTTTGGTGGCCCAGGACAGTGCGAAGGTGGTCTTCACGTAGGTGATGGCCACGCCGGCGACAACGGCGCCGACGCCCAGCAGCACCACGCGCCAGTGGTCCTTCATGAGCTCGGCCAGCGGCACGCGCTTCTGGACCTTGGACTCGACGGCCTTGACCATTTCCGGGGTTTCGGTGATGTGCAGGCGTATGTAGAGACCGATGATGATCAGCACGGCCGAGGCAAGGAACGGTAGCCGCCAGCCCCAGGAGTTGAATGCCTCGTTGCTCAAGAAAGTCAGGCCGAGGAAGGCCAGGGTCGCCAGCAAGTTGCCCACGGGCGAGCCCTGCTGGGCGAAGGCGCCGTAGAGGATCTTCTTCTTCGGGGGAGCGAACTCGGTGGCAATGAGCACCGCCCCTCCCCATTCGCCGCCCATGGCAACGCCCTGGATCACGCGCAGGAGAATCAGCAGGATCGGGGCGGCAATGCCGATCTGTGCGTAGGTCGGCAGCAGGCCGACCCCGACGGTTGCGGCGCCCATAAGCAGCAGCGTGGTGATGACGGTGTTCTTGCGGCCGAACTTGTCGCCGAAGTGGCCGAAGATGATTCCGCCCAGGGGCCGGGCCAGGAAGCCGACGGCGAAGGTCGCGAAGGCGGCCAAGGTGCCGATGGCTGCGGAAGCCTCGGGGAAGAAGAGCTTGCCGAGCACCAGTGCCGAAGCGGTGCCGTAGATGTAGAAGTCGAACCACTCGATGGTGGTTCCTACGAAGGCGGCAATGCCTGCCTTGCGTCCCTGCTTCGGATCGATTCCGGTCACCGTCGGTGCGTCCGACGTTGATGCGTTCCTGATGCTCATGGTGCTCCTCCGTGGGGTGAGGGGCCTCACTCACCCCTGTGTCGGATACCACTATTTCAGGATTGATCTTTATAGTCCAAGACAACATTTGCCACTGATTGATGTAGATTTTAGAATAATCGCATCACTGCCGGTAGACGGTAAAACAGGGAAGGCTCGGGACATGGAGTTTCGGCAATTCGAGGCGTTTCTGGCCGTGGCGGAGGAACTGCACTTCGGCCGTGCCGCAGAAAAACTGCACATGGCCCAACCCGCGCTGAGCCGGTCCATCCGCTTGCTCGAGCGTGAGTTGGGAACCGAATTGTTCGAGCGCACCACGCGAAAGGTCCGGTTGACCCCGTCCGGCGAGGCGCTGCTTGAACCCGCGAAGGTAATCAACGTTCACGTCGACGGAGTCAAGCGCATTGCCCGTTCCGCACAGCAGGGGGAGATCGGCCTTGTCAAGGTCGGTTTTGCCGGAACCACCGGGTATTCGATCATGTCCATCCTGGCCAGGGAAGTTTCGCGCGAGCAGCCAGGCATTAGCCTCGCCCTCCAGCCCCAGATGTACTCGGGCGAGGCCCTGTCGATGCTCCGTGACGGGGAAATCGACCTGGGAGTGATCAGTTCCGCTGCCCCTGTTGGCATCTCCACGCTTTTGGTCCGCAACGAGACTCTCGTTGTCGCTGTTCCCAGCGACCATGCTCTGGCCGACAAGGACGAGGTCGGTGTCGGTGAGCTGCGGGACCAGCGATTTATCGCGTATCCGGCCTCGCATGGGTCCCGGGTCCGGGATGCCATGCTATCCCTCTGTGCGACGGCTGGGTTCGTGCCGCACGTTGCGCAGGAGGCACCCGACCCCTACAGTATGCTGGCCCTGGTCGGGGCAGGCGTCGGGGTGGCGATCGTGGTCGGCTCGTCGAGTCACATCCAGGTGGACGGAGTCACATACAGGCCGCTCGTTGACACGGGCATGGTGCTGCCCATCGCGTTGGCGTGGAGGGATTCGAATCCATCCCTGGCGCTGCGCACGGTCGTTGCCTTGGCAAAGAACGCGTTCCCGCCCGTGGCCTGCGACTGATTCCTCACAAGGAATTCGTCAGCGAGTGGCACTTTCCTGCTCGGTGCCGTTGGCCAAGACGTCAATCGCCAGTCGACCCAATGACTCGCGTACGTGGGTGGTCATGGCTTCTTCCGCGGTCTCGGCGTCTCCTTCGATGACGGCCTTCATGATTTGGCGGTGTTCGGCAGCAACACGCTTGGATTCGGTCGCCGAGTCGCGCCGTTCCTGCAAAGCGATCTGTCGATATCGGTCGGCCTTGTCCCAAAGTGAATCGAGGATATTGATTAGCACGTCGTTGTGCGAGGCGCGGTAAATGGCCCGGTGAAAATCGCGGTGGGCACCGAGTGCTTCCAAGGTTGATTCTTTGTTCAGCGGCTTCATAGCGGCTGCCGCTGCCTTGATCGCCTCGATGTCCGTCGCGGTCCGGTGTTCCGCCGCGAGCGCCGCGGCCATGGGATCGAGGCGCTCACGAACCGTGAAGAGATTGCGAGCTTCGGCGTCGGTGAGGGTGGAAACACAGGCGTTCTTGTGCGCATCAATCGTCACGAGCCCCTCGGCGTCGAGGCGGCGCAGCGCTTCGCGCATCGGCGTGAGGCTGACACCGAGTTCGGCAGCCAACTTGGATTGCGCCAACGCTTGGCCCGGGGCCAACTCGCCATTCATGATGCGCAGGCGCACCTGTTCGTAGGCGTAGGCGTTCTTGGTCAGCGCGGGTGAAATGCTCATCGGCGGCAGCCCTTTCACAAAGTGGAGTCCGTGCCCCAAGAATATCCAGGGCGATGATAACCTGCATTTTACAGCTTATAGATTATAAAATATGGATCGGGAGGGACCCCAGTGGCAATGCCGCTCGTCCACGACACCATCGCGTTTCGGGCCAACGGCCTCGACTACCGTGCAACCAATCTGCGCAGAGCACTGGGGGAGGACTTTGACCGCCTGCCGGTGGTCCTGCGCCTGTTGGCCGAAAACACGCTGCGCCGCTCCAGTCCGCAGGAGAGCGCGCGCACCCTTGCGAACCTGCGCCGGTGGCTGGCCACACGGAGCTCGGAAGAAGAACTCGAGTTCTGGCCGCACCGCCTGCTGATGCACGACACCACGAGCACCCCGGCCCTGGTCGACATCGCCGGCATGCGCGATTCGCTGGCCGAGATCGGCATTGACCCGGGGGTCCTGACCCCCAGCCTGAACGTCGAGGTGTCCATCGACCACTCGCTGGCGGTGGAGGAATACGCCGCCAAGGATGCGGCTCCCCGCAACCTCGCCCACGAGTACCGCCGCAATCGCGAGCGCTACAGCTTCCTCAAATGGGCCTCGGCCTCGATGGAAACCGTGAATATCAACCCGCCGGGAACCGGCATCATGCACACGCTGAACCTCGAACAGCTGGCCACGCTCGCCCACCCGGAAAACGCCGACATCGATGCCGGCACACCAACACTGATCGTGCCGGACATGATGATCGGCACCGACTCCCACACCCCGATGATCAATGGGCTGGGGGTCCTGGGCTGGGGAGTGGGCGGGCTCGAGGCCCAGACGGTCATGTTCGGCTTGCCCACCACGCTGCGCATTCCCGATGTCATCGGCTTCAGGCTCACCGGCTCGCTGCCGACGGGTGCCACGGCCACCGACTTGGCGCTGACCATTACCCACATGTTGCGCACCCGCGGAGTCTCCGGGGAGTTCGTCGAATTCTTCGGTTCCGGCGTGGCCACGCTCGGTGTCGGGCAGCGAGCCGTCATTTCCAACATGGCCCCCGAATACGGGGCCACCACCGGCTACTTTCCGGTCGACCACCACGCGCTGGATTACCTGCGCGACACCGGACGCCCCGAGGAACAGATCTCACTGGTCGAGAACTTCTACCGGGCCATTGGCCTCTGGTTCGACCCTGAGGCCACCCCCGAATACACCGACGTGCTCGAACTCGACCTGTCCACGGTGTCCTTGCGCGCCGCGGGACCGCGCCGCCCCCAGGACCTGCGCACGCTGGAAGAGATCCCGCAGGTACTCGCCGCGGAAACCGGGGGCATTGCGGAGGGCATCGGCGAACTTCCGCGCTTCGCCATTGCGCTGGCCTCCATCACCAGCTGCACCAACACCACCGACCCGAAACTGTTGGTGGCCGCCGGCCTGCTGGCCCGCAAGGCCCGGGCACTGGGACTCGAGGTGCCGCACTGGGTGAAGACCTCGCTGGCCCCCGGCTCCCCGGCCGCCGCCAGCTACCTGCGCCGGTCCGGACTCCTCGAGGACCTCGGGTCCGTGGGCTTCGACATTGTCGGCTTCGGCTGCACCACCTGCATCGGAAACTCCGGTGCGCTTTCGCTGCCCGTCGCCTCCGCGCTTGCCGCCGGGGCCATCCGCCCGGTCGCGGTGCTCTCCGGCAACCGCAATTTCGCCGGACGCATCCATCCGGACCTGGACCTGGGCTTTTTGATGTCCCCGCCGTTGGTCATCGCCTATGCCCTGACGGGACGTGCCGACATCGACTTGCAGCGCCACGAATTCGCCCCGGCGACCGCCGACCGCCCCGCCGTCATGCTGGACGATTTGCTTCCCACGGCAGAGGAAATCGAGGCGGCCTGGGCGCAAGGACACGACGCGGCCGACTTTGTCCGCGACTTCCGCGACGCGGCCACCAACCCGCTGTGGAACAAGCTCGCATACCCGCAAGGGGCGCAATTCGCCTGGGACCCGGAATCCACCATCCTGCGGCGCCCGCCCTTCGCTTCCCGTGACGCCGGAAGCCAACTCGGCTCCTACACGGCACACCCGTTGCTGGTGCTCGGCGACGACGTGACCACCGACCACATCTCCCCGGCCAGCGCCATTCCCCATGAATCGAGCGTTGCCGACTTCCTGGTCGAACGCGGGGAAAACCGCGAGGACCTTAACGTCTTCGCTTCCCGCCGAGGCAACTGGGAGGTCATGCTGCGCGGCGGCTTCCACGCCAAGAGTGTGCGCAACAAGCTCGGGGACTCGCTTTCCGCCCCGTTGCCGGTGGCACACACCGTGTACGCCCCGAGCGGCGAGGTCATGGAATTGCACGAGGCGGCCCGCCGCTACGAGGCCGCCGGGGAATCGGTGGTCATCATCGCCGGGGAACGGTTCGGCACCGGGTCTTCCCGCGACTGGGCGGCGAAGGTCCAGCGCCTGCTGGGCGTGCGCGCCGTGCTGGCCGGCAGCTTCGAGCGCATCCACCGCTCCAACCTGATCGGCATGGGGGTCCTGCCGCTGCTGGTGCCCGAATCCATGCGTTGCCGCCTCCAACAGCTGGTCCCGGGGGACACCGTGGCCATCGTCGCCGAACCCGGGGACATCGCCGTCCGGGCCGATATCAGGGTGCGCCTGAGAAGCCGGTCAGGGGCCGTGGAGGACTTCGTCGCCCGCGCCGCGGTGGAAACCGAGCTCGAGGTGGTGCTGCTGCGCTCCGGCGGCGTGATCCCGCACCTGCTGCGCAGCACCATCGACGCGGCGCGGCCCCACCGGAGCTAGACGGCTCGGCTCTATCCCGACGGCCGGCCGCGCCTGGGGCGACATGAAGCAAGAGGAACCAACGACGAGGCGTGGCAGATGGAGAAGGTCACGGGGACCCTCGTTGAGACCATCCGCGATGATATGGCACAGGTCATCTGGGAACTGGTGCGCACGCGCATCATCGACCCGGCGCTGGAAGCCGTTGACCTGTCCCTATCCAACCGCTCGGAGCCCCTGCGTTGGGCGGCGCTTGGGCCTCGTTTGGGTGGCATTAACCTGCCGTTTACCCTGCGTTCATGAGAGCCCTCTCATCAAACGCTCCTTCGCGTCTCATAATCGACCAATATGGTCCTAGCCAGACAGAGATTGAGTTTCCCCCTCGAAACGATGGAGTTCCGACATGCAGAACTTTTGGATTGCGCTGGCCGCCAATGTGGTGGCGATGGTCGTGCTGGTATGCGGGATCTACTACCGACGGCACTTCCGCAAGGATCTGGCACTTGCCTACCTGGCACTGAACTTCGGCATCTTCGGGGTGACGATGCTGCTCAACGGCTCCGGTGCAGGCGCCGGCTTGGGACTGGGCCTCTTCGGGATCTTGTCGATCATTCGCCTGCGCTCGGACACCCTGACCCAGGAAGAAGTGGCGTACTACTTCATTTCGCTGGCCATCGGACTGATCAACGGGCTGCACCCCGACCCGGCCTGGCTCTCGCCGGCGCTCAGCTTCGCGATGGTCCTGGTCATGTTCGTCGCCGACCACCCGGCCTTCGGACGCCGCACCATGCGCCAGACCGTCACGCTGGACACCGCCTATGCCCAGCAGCACCAGCTGCATGCCGCACTGGCCGACCTGCTCAACGCCAAGGTGCTGCGTACCGTGGTGCTCGAGCTGGATATGGTCCGCGACCTGACGATCGTGGACGTGCGTTTCCGCGCCAACACCACGGCCGGCAAACAGCAGCAGCTCGTCGACGCCCCGGCCATCGAATCCATCCCTGCACCACTGCACCCGCCGCGGGTTCGGCCGTCCGGGGAGCGGGACCTAGCCCAGCGTCAGGGGCGCTAGCCATGACCGCGACCCGATCCGCCGGGCCGGAGGTGCTGGCCGGTTCATGTGCCCAGGCCCTGTCGGCGGCGGCCGGGGCGGCGGCCCCGATCTCGCTCGAGGAAGTTGTGAGCGAGGCGGCCCTGATGACCCGGGTGGACAAGAAGTTCCTGCTGACCGCCGGGCAGTTCACCGAGCTGATGTCGAGGCTCGGGGACGACTTCCGGATCATGCAGATCGGCGAGCGCCGGATGTTCACCTACGAATCGGTGTACTTTGACACCCCGGATTTGGAGATGTTCACCGCACACAAGCAGGGACGGCGTCGCCGCTACAAGATCCGCACGCGCACCTACGCCGATTCCGGACTGTGCATGTTCGAGGCGAAGTTCAAGGGGCTGCGCGGGCAGACCGTGAAACACCGGATCCCCTATGAACTGGGGGAGCGGGACACCATCAACTCCGAGGCCTCTGGATTCCTCAGCGAGCAGCTCCGCACCGAGTACAACCAGGAGCTGCCGTACCTAGAGGCGGTGATGCGCAGCGACTATGTCCGCGGGACCTTAGTGAACCCATTGGACGAGGAGCGTCTGACCTGCGACGTGAACCTGGTGTATTCGCATGACGGTACGGTGGTGCACGGACCGGACCTGTTCGTCATCGAGACGAAGACCGCCGCGGGGCGCGGAGCCGCCGACTCGGCGCTGGCGAAGATGGGCATCCGGCCGGTGAGCATGAGCAAGTACTGCATCGGCATCGCCCTGCTGCACCCGCACCTGGCCGCCAACAAGTGGAGCCGGCTCTTGAAGCAGCACTTCAGCTGGAACCGAATCGCGCAACCGGCGTAGGTAGATTGCGTCCCAGTCTCATCAAGACGCGCAGGATTGTCGCCTGCGGACCTTCATGCCCCGTCAATGCCTTTGGCCCGTGAAGGAGGGCCCAGGAAATGGGCGAGAGTTTCGAGCGTGGACTTCGGATCCCGTAGTTCACACTCCCACACCACGATGGCCTCCCAGCCCAGAGCCCGCAGGGTTTCGATGGTTTGCCCATCCCGTTCACGGGTGCGCTTGCGCTTGTCCGCCCAGAATTGCGCGTTCGTCGCAGGGGCGTGTTGGCCGGCGGGGCAGTCGTGCAGGTGCCAGAAGCATCCGTTAATGAACACGGCCCGGTGGCGGGCGGGAAAAACGATGTCGGGGGTGCCGGGAAGCTTGCCGCCGCGAAGGCGTGTCTCCGGGTTCTCGCGTTGCAACTCCTCGAGTGTTCCACGTGAAATGCGGCCGTGGAGCCGATATCGGTATCCGGCCGCGTGGAGCATTCGGCGCACGATCAGCTCGGGCTTCGTATCCTTGCCGCGGATCTTGGCCATAAGTTGCGAGCGTTGTTGTGCGGACATGCTGTCCATGTTTCGATTGTGCACCCGCTGCCTCGGAAAGGGCACGATCAATCGTGTGGGTGAGATTTTTTTGTTACCGCCACCGCTTACGTTGCCGCCGATTTCCTTCACATTCCTGAAACGGGCTCTTGGTGCAATTCGGCTTCGCGACTTCGGCCAATCATGAACCCGGTCAGACCCTAGATTCTGTTGCGTGAGTGCCGAGACAGGGCAATCTGCAGAAAAGGCGGAAGTTTCGATGACGAACCTACTTGTGGGTAATCCCCCAATTTTTGACTCTGATTCGTTTCATAAATTTCCGAGCTCCGGGAAATTCGGCCCAGAAAATGGTGGCCAAAAGTCTATAGTCACTGTTTGAAGCATGTGTTTGACTGTTGTGCACCAGTGCCTCGGCACCCACTTTTGAAGGTGACGACGGTGTCACCGGACAGGAAAAAACGTGCAAGCAACGTACGTAAGTCAGAATCCCAAGGGCAAATCCATGAGCAGGACGGTAGCTGCGCTTCTTCTAGCGGGCGCCCTGATCGGCGGAACCGCATCCACGGCAACTTCGGCCCCGCTGTCCGAAGCCGATTCGGTCGACACGAAGAAGATCTCTTCGACGCAGGCCGAAGCGGCGATGGACTATTGGACGCCGAAGCGAATGAAGGAGGCTAAGCCCGCAGACAGCCTAACCCGCGGCAAATCGGCGTCGCATGCTCCGCTGGACATCGGCGAATCCACCAAGATTGCCGGTCGAGCAGCAAGCAAGGCTAAAGCGACGGCAAGCAAGCCGGTCAAGAACGTGGGCGAGACACCCGTGTCGCACATTGGCAAGGTGTTCTTCACCCTGGGCGGATCGAATTACGTATGCTCCGGAAACGCGGTTGTCGCCGCAAATGAGGCAACCGTCTCGACCGCGGGTCACTGCGTCAACGAGGGGCCCGGTGCCTTCGCGACTCGTTGGGTCTTTGTCCCTGCCTACGAAAACGGCAGCGCTCCCTATGGGTCCTTTGCCGCAACCGAGCTCGTCGCTCCGACGCAATGGACGCAAGGTGGAGACATCACCTATGACACGGCCTTCGCCGTGGTCTCGGACCAGAGCGGGGTGAGCCTGGCCGATCAGGTCGGAGCCTCGGGTGTCGCCTTCAACCAGGCCCGGGGTCTGACCTACACGGCATTCGGTTACCCGGCGGCACGGCCATTCGACGGAGAGACGCTGCAATCATGCAGCGGGGCCGCAACGGACGATCCGTACGGGCAGACCCAGTCGCAGGGAATTCCCTGCGACATGACCGGCGGTTCTTCCGGAGGGCCCTGGTTCCTCGGTGGATCGGATGGCTTCCAGAACTCGGTGAACAGCTTCGGCTACGGGGGCATCCGCAATACGATGTTCGGCCCGTACTGGGGATCGGTCATCGAGCAGGCCTACCAGAGCGCACAAAACTAGTAGTCCGAACCGTGGGTGGAATGCCATGATGGCATTCCACCCACGGTCGTTAAGGACGTGCAACATGGAATCCACCGATAACGAGAAAAACGAATCGAAGGGTGTTGAACCATCCGTCAGCAAACTGAAGGCGACGCCTGAAGAACAATTCGAATACTTCACCGAGGAACGACGACAAGCAGCGATGCCTCGGGAAATCGAATTGCCGGATCCACACCTTCCGGACGATGAAGATGAATCTCATTCCTGAAGCTGCAGGCTCAAAACAAGGCGACAGATCGATCCGGGAACGTGCTGAATCAGATTGAGAGATTCCGGCTGCCGGCAGCATGGGCGAAGCGGCCGTTAAAGGTTTGAGCACCGGCCGGAAGATTCGGGGGACAAATCGTGTATCCAGCCGGTGCTCGCATCACTCGCACCTTCATGAGGTAGTAATGACTCTATGGTCCGAGGCTATGGATTTGATGTGTCTGGCCATGACATTGGGTGTGAAGGTTGGGTCCAGTGAGCAGCGAGCCGCCGGGTACGTTCATTTTCCGTGCTCCGGGCGGCTCGCTGCTGGCCCTCATCAGCGCCGGTGGATCGACTTGTAGCTCAGGTACGCGGCCAGGCCCTCGGGACCGTATTCGGTCCCCAGCCCGGAATCATTGCGCCCGCCAAAGGGTGCGGCATGGTTGGACGCAAAGAAGTTGATGCCGACGCTGCCGGTATCCATGCGTTCCGCCGCCGCCTGGGCCGCATCGATGTCGGTGCCAAAGACGAGGCCTCCGAGTCCGAACTCGGTGTTGTTCGCCAGCGCGATGCCTTCGTCAACCCCGTCATAGCGCAGGATCGAAACCACGGGTCCGAAGATTTCCTCCCGGGATATCCGCATCCCGGGTGTCACATCCGCAAACACCGTCGGGGCAATGAAGAACCCTGACTCCAAGTCGCCGCCCAGCTGTGCCTTGTGACCACCGGTGGTGGCGCGGGCGCCCTCGGCATGCGCCGACTCGATGTACTCGAGCACCGTGCGGTACTGGCTGGCGGTGGCCGAAGGGCCAAAGACGGTGCCCGGATCCAACGGGTCGCCCTGTGGGGCGGACGAAATCGTGGTGGTCACCAGGTCCACGACCTCGTCGTAGCGGGAAGCAGGGGCCAGGATGCGCGTGGAAATGTAGCAGGTCTGCCCGGTGTTGCGCATGCAGGAGCGGATCAACGCGTCCCCCATGGCACCCAGATCGGCGTCCGGCAGCACCAGGGCGCTGGACTTCCCACCCAACTCCAGGGTGACTGGGCGCAGCAGCTCCCCGCAGGCCGCGGCGATCTTGCGACCGACCGGCGTGGAGCCGGTGAACGCGACCTTGTTGACCTGGGGATGGCGCACCAGCGCATCTCCCAGGCGGCCGGAGCCTGTCACCAGGTTTGCCACACCGGCAGGAACACCGGCGGCGGCCAACGCATCCATGATGATCCTGAACGACAAGGGCGTGGGGGAGGCAGGCTTCATCACCACGGTGCACCCGGCCAACAAGGCGGGCGCCAGTTTGATGACCATGAGGTTGATCGGGAAGTTCCACGGGGCAATCAACCCGCAGACGCCCACCGGGTCCCGGCGCACCAGGGACTCGCCCAGGCCGTTGGGGAAGGGGCGGACGTCCGTCGATTCCAGCAACGGGGCCAACGAGGCAAAGTAGCGGAAGATCCCCGCCGCGTTGGCGGCCGCCCCCTGGGTTTCGGAGACCGGGGAGCCATTCTCCAGCGTGTTGGTGTACGACAGCTCGGTGGCGCGCGCCTCGATCTCATCGGCAATGCGCAGCATGACCGCGGCGCGCTCGGAGGGAGCCAGCCGCGGCCACGGGCCGGCGTCGAAGGCCGCCCGTGCCGCGTTCACCGCGCTCTCGAGGTCCTCTGCCGTGCCGTCGGCAACCGAGCCCCACACCAGCCCGGTGGCCGGATCGGTGACGTCGTTGCGGGCGCTGCCCGTGGAGGGAACCCATGCGCCGTCAATGAAGTGGGTGTCGACGTGGCGGTAGGGAAGGGCGAGCGCCTCGCGCGCAGCCGCGGCGCCGAGCTGCTGTTGCGTGCTCATCGCAGCACCGCCGTCTGCAGCAGGGCGCGGGAACGGTCCAGGTCCGTGGTGGCCATGTCCACGGCCGCGGCGGTGATGAGCTCGGGGATGATCTCGGTCTCCAGCCGGTCGGTGTAGACGGCAGGGTTCTGCGAGAACCAGCCCGCGGCCAGGGCAATGCCGGCATGGTCGAAGCGCCAGAGCCGGTCGGCGTCGCGCATGAGCGCGTCCTCCAGGGAATGGGCCACTGGACGGGTGTCGTGTCCGTCGATGATCGCGCAGACCGCTTCGATGAAGCCGGGTTCGTAGCCCAGCGGCGGCAGCACGCGGCGGGCCACGTCGCAGCCCAGTCGCTCGTGCTCAAAGCGGATGCCGGCCTTGCGCCAGTCCCCGCGGAAGCCCTCGGAGATGATCTTGGTTTCATCCACATGTGCCCATCCGGTGTCATGCAAGAGCGTTGAAACCAGCACCAGGTCGCGGTTGGCCTCGGGGTAGGCGTCGCACAGGCGACGGGCGAAGGCCAGGGAGATCGGGAGGTGGATGTCGTTTCCGCGGGCCCTGGTCTCGGGAACCACCGCTGCCCACAGCGGGTGTAGGTCGGCCTCGATGCCCGGGGTCAGGGCGATGGGGGAGGTGTCCACCGTCCGGGCGGCCGGGATGGGACGTTGCGGGTAGGCCGCGGCGAAGGCGGCGCCGGGATCGGTGTCGGTGAGGGTGTTCATGGCGCGTGCGGCTCCTTGCGTCTGGGAAGAAGAATGGGGGAAGAAGTGGCTAAATGATGAGGGACTTGAGCATGGTGGTCGGATCGGCCGCCGCCACCGGGTCGATGGACTTGCCCGCGGCCAGCGCCGACTTGACGGCCATGAAATCCAGCGGGGCGTTGACGGCGTCGGCGGCGATGATGCGCCCGGCCCGGTAGTAGAGGACCGTGAACTTTCCCTTCTCGGGGTCCCGGCGCAGCACCGTGGAGTCGAATCCGGTGGAGAGCCCGGCGATCTGCAGCTTCATGTCCGCCTGGTTGGACCAGAACCAGGGGATGCCGGCGTATTCCTCGCTGCGTCCCATGAGCGAATAGGCGGCGACCTTGGCGTGCTCGATGGCGTTGTTCACCGACTCGAGGCGGATGCGCTCGCCGGTGGGTGCGCCCGGGACGGGGTTGGGCATGTTCGCCACGTCCCCGACGACAATGGTGGTGCCGTCGGAAGCGAGCGCTCCGGAGTCCACGACGATGCCGTTGTTGATCTCCAGGCCCAGGCCCTCGCCGAGCTCGGTGTTGGGGATGACCCCGATGCCGACCAGCACGATCTGGGCCGTGATTTCGGATCCGTCCTCGATCCTGACCCCGCGCAGCGCGCCGTTTCCGTCATCGAGGATTTCTTCGATGCGGGCGCCGATGCGGATGTCCAGGCCGCGCTTGCGGTGTTCGGTGAGGAAGTATTCGCTGGTTTCGGTGCCCACGGTGCGGCCGACCAGGCGCGGCCCGTATTCCAGCACCGTGACGCGCTTGCCCATGGAGGCCAGGGAGCTGGCAGCCTCCAGGCCGATGAAGCCGCCGCCGACCACGACCACGTCGGTGGTGGACGGGGCAAGTTCCTTCAGGCGCAGAGCGTCGTCGGCATTGCGCAGGTACACCACGCCGTCCAGGCCGGCGCCCGGGGCATCCAGGCGCCGCGGGCGGGCGCCGACCGTCAATGCCAGGCGGGTGTAGGGGTAGGTGGTTCCCGAGGTCCCGTGGGCGATGCCGCTGCCGTCGGCGTTGGAGTCCACGGACCCGATCCGCTCGCCCTTGACCAACGTGACGTTGTGTTCGATCCAGTATTCGTTGGTGCGGAAGATCAGTGATTCGCTGCCGACCTTGTCCTGCAGGAATTCCTTGGATAGGGCGGGGCGCTGGTAGGGGCGGTGGTCCTCGTCGCCCAGCAGGGTGATGTGTTCGGTGTAGCCCAGGGCGCGCAGGGAAATAGCCAGCTGCACCCCGGACTGGGAGGCGCCGATGATCAACAATCCGGTGGCGGTGCCCGGGGCCGGCGCGTCGGCCCCGGCCAGGGAGGGAACGGTGAGCGTTTCCATGTCCTAGACCTGCGTTTCGGGGGTGGTGACGTGAAGTTCCTGGCCCTCGCAAAGGCGGATCTGGCAGGAGAGTCGGGAATTGTCCTCGCGGTCCACGGCGGTGCCGTAGAGCATCTCGTCCTCCATCTCTCCCATGGGTTCGAGCGTCGGCAGGTCGGCCTCGGCGACGAACACGTGGCAGGTGGCGCAGGAGAGCGAGCCGCCGCATTCGGCGACGATGGCGGTGACGCCGTTGCGCACCGCGGTCTCCATGACCGAGTCCCCGGTGTTGGCGTTGATGGACGTGGTGGCACCGGCTGCATCGGTGAAGTGGACTGTAGGCATGGTGATCAACTGGCCTTTCTAGATGAACTGGCGGCCACCGTCGACGACGAGCGTCTGACCGGTGATGAAGGATGAATCGGGGCCGGCGAGGAAGAGCGCGGCGCCGACGATGTCTTCGGGCTGGCTGGCCCGCTTGAGCGCTCCGCGGTCGACCCCGTAGTTTTCGGCGTTGTCCATGAGCCCGTAGCTGGCCTCGGTGAGCGTGAAGCCGGGGGCAATGGTGTTGACGGTGATGTCGCGCCGGCCCAGTTCCTTGGCCATGACCCGGGACAGGGCGATGACCCCGCCCTTGGAGGCCACGTAGTGGGCCCACTGCTCGGAACCGGAATAGACCGTGGCCGAGGCCAGGTTGATGATGCGCGAACCCGCGCCCAGGTGCGGGCTGAGCGCGCGGGCCATCATCCACGGGCCCTTGAGGTTCACGGCCATGACCCGGTCCCACTCGTCGAAGTCGATCTCCTCAAAGGGGGAGCGGGTGACGGAGGCGTAGATGGCGGCGTTGTTGATGAGCACCTGGACCTGGCCGCCGGCGAAACCGGCGACCTCGGCGGCGAGCGCGTCGGTGGAGGCGGGGCTGGTGACATCGACGGTGAAGGCCTCGGCGCGGCCGCCGGCGGCCCGGACGAGTTCGGCGGTCTCTTGGGTGCCGACCGGATCGATGTCCGCGGCGGCGACTGCGTAGCCGCGCTTGGCGAAGCCCAGGGCGAAGGCCCGGCCGAGGCCCCCGGCGGCGCCGGTGACCAGCACCGTGCCCGGCGGGGTGTGGGAAACGGTAGTCATGTGCTGTACCGGTGGCCTTTCACTGGGGTGAATGCTG
>NZ_JBIXLN010000069.1:0-15321 GCF_045798555.1 Paeniglutamicibacter sp. MACA_103
CGCCTACCTGCCTGCTTGCCTAGGAGAGGACTGCCTGCTTCTGCACGATCTGCGGCACGTGGCGCACCGCGCCCTTGTCCGCCGACTGCGCGAAGGCCGCGTAGGCCCGCAGCGCCGGAGAGACCACGCGTTCGCGGTCGCGGGGCTGGTAGCCGATGGTGGATTTCAGCACCGCGCGGCGCCGGGCCAGCTCGTCCTCGGTGACCTCCAGCGTGATGGAGCGGGCCGGGATGTCGATGGAGATGGTGTCGCCGTTTTCGACCAGCGCGATCGCTCCGCCGGCCGCGGCCTCGGGCGAGACATGCCCGATGGAGAGTCCCGAGGTGCCGCCGGAGAAGCGCCCGTCGGTGATCAACGCGCACTTCGCGCCCAGTCCCAGGCCCTTGAGGAACGAGGTGGGGTAGAGCATTTCCTGCATGCCCGGTCCCCCGCGCGGACCCTCGTAGCGGATCACCACGACGTCGCCTGCGACCACGGTCTTGCTCAGGATCGCGGTGACGGCGTCATCCTGGGATTCGAAGACCACCGCGGGGCCGGAGAACTTGAAGATCGACTCGTCCACGCCGGCGGTCTTCACCACGCACCCGTCCAGGGAGATGTTGCCGCGCAGCACGGCCAGGCCGCCCTCGACGGAGTGGGCGTGCTCCATCGAGTGGATGCAGCCGTTCTTCGCGTCCAGGTCCAAGGTGTCCCAGCGCTCGGACTGGGAGAAAGCCTCGGCGGAGCGCACGCAGCCCGGGGCTGCGTGGAAGAGCTCCAGGGCGGTCTCGGTGGCCTTGCCGCCCCGGATGTCCCAGTCATCCAACCAGGAGCGCAGGTCGGTGCTGTGCACGGAGCGGACGTTGTGGTTGAGCCGCCCGCCGCGGTCCAGCTCGCCCAGGATGGCGGGGATGCCGCCGGCGCGGTGGACGTCCTCAACCAGGTAGTCGCCGTTGGGGGCCACCTTGGTCAGGCAGGGGGTGCGGCGGGAGATCTCGTCGATGTCATCGAGCGTGAAGTCCAGTTCCGCTTCCTGCGCCGCGGCCAGCAGGTGCAGGATGGTGTTGGAGGAGCCGCCCATGGCGATGTCCATGGTCATGGCGTTCTCGAACGCCTCGCGGCCGGCGATGGCGCGCGGCAGCACGGACTCGTCGTCGTCGAAGTAGTAGGACTTCGTGATCTCCACGACCGCGCGTCCGGCGTCCTCGTAGAGGTCCTTGCGCGCGGTGTGCGTGGCCAGCGTGGTGCCGTTGCCCGGCAGCGACAGGCCCAGGGCCTCGGTGAGGCAGTTCATCGAGTTGGCCGTGAACATGCCGGAGCAGGAACCGCAGGTGGGGCAGGCGTTTTCCTCGATGTTCAGCAGTTCCTCGTCGGAGACCGAGTCGTTCACGGCGTCGGCGATGGCGGAGATCAGGTTCAGCCGCTTGCGCACGGTGCCGTCCACCAGCACCGCGGTGCCGCCCTCCATCGGCCCGCCGCTGACGAAGACGGTGGGGATGTTCAGGCGCATGGCGGCCATCATCATGCCCGGGGTGATCTTGTCGCAGTTGGAGATGCAGATCAGCGCGTCGGCGCAGTGCGCGTTGACCATGTACTCGACGGAGTCGGCGATCAGGTCGCGGGAGGGCAGCGAATAGAGCATGCCGCCGTGGCCCATGGCGATCCCGTCGTCCACGGCAATGGTGTTGAACTCGCGCGGGATTCCGCCGGCCTCGATGATCGCGTCGGAGACGATGCGGCCCACCGGCTGCAGGTGGGTGTGGCCGGGGACGAATTCGGTGAAGCTGTTGGCGACGGCGATGATCGGCTTTCCGAAGTCGGAGCCCTTGACTCCGGCGGCGCGGAGCAGGGCGCGGGCGCCGACCATGTTGCGGCCGTGGGTGACTGTTCGTGAACGTAATTCAGGCATTGGACCAGTCAACCAGCAATCCCGCCCCGGGCGGAAGACGGTGCTAATACTAGTAGTGGCAGTGATAGATTTAGGACCATGGGCGATGAACGCAGACGGGAATTGGGGCAGTTCCTGCGCGATAGGCGCGGCAACCTGGTCCGCGCGGAACTGGGGCTGCCGCCGATCGGGCGAAACCGCACCCTGGGGCTGCGCCGGGAGGAGATCGCGGCCTTCGCCGCGGTGAGCGTCACCTGGTACACCTGGCTCGAGCAGGGACGGGACATCAACGCCTCCCGCCAGGTGCTTGAATCCATTGCCCGCGTGCTCAGCCTGACCACGGCGGAGACGTCGTACCTGCTGGCCATGGGCGGCTACACCCCGGTGCCGGCGAGCGAGGTCACCCGCATCGAGCAGGCACCGGACCACCTGCAGCGCCTGCTCGACACCTTCGACTTCCCGGCGTTCGCCGTCGCCCCGGACTGGGGCATCGCGGGCTGGAACCGCGCCTACGAGGGGCTGTACGCGCGGATCGCGGACGTCGATCCGGCCGAACGGAACCTGCTGTGGCTGATCTTCACCGATCCGCACCTGCGCCAGATGCTGCCCGACTGGGAAGAGACCTCGCGGCACTTCGTGGCAGAGTTCCGCGCCGAGGCCGGCGCCCGGCTCGGCTCCGCCGCCCACACGACGCTGCTGCGGCGGCTGGGCGAGGCCAGTGCGCAGTTCGCCAAGCTCTGGGCGGACCGCGGCGTGGAGCGGTTCGCCTCCCGGCAGCGCATCTTCCTGCATCCGCTCGCCGGCGAACTGGTCTTTGAGCAGCACCGGCTAGTGCCCTCGGACGCCCCGGAGCTGCACCTGGTGATGTACGCGCCGGTGGCCGACACCCCGACCCGCGAGCGGATGCGCACGCTGATGGCCGGGATGCCGCCGGGCGCATAGCCTCCCGCTTCGTGGGGCGCAGCACCCCGGTCGCCACGGGCGTGCGTCACGGAACAATGGGCCGCACAGCGCAGCGTGGCTAAGCTGGGACCATGGCATGGCAGCGCACGCAAACCCATTTCCTCGCACTTCCGCCCGCGACCCTCTGGGAGGTGTTGCGCGATCCGGCCCGGGTGCCCGAGTGGCACCGGTCCATCGCGCGCCTGCGCCCGCACGATGTCCCCGCCCGTGCAGGGACCCTGCTGGACCTGCTGCCCGCCGGGAACATCATGGGCAGGATCCATGGGGCCACCGCTCCGCCCGCCGTGCTCACGCACCTCGAGGAGGGCACCTCCCTCACCTGGCGCCAGCCGCAGCCCGGCGGCCACCTCTTGCTCAGCTGGTCGCTGCGCGAGGTGGCGGGCGGCACCGAGCTCACCCAACGGGTGTCGGTCACCGGTTCCGCATCCGCGGTCTTCGCGCGCTTTGGCGGCAAGCCGATCGCCTCGAATTTCGCCGAACACTGCGCCCGGCTCTACGCCTTGGCCGGCGGGACGGCGACGCAGAAGTTGCGCATCGTGATTGCCGGGGGCCACGGGTTCTTGGGCGCCCGCGCCGCCGCAGACCTGTTCTGCCGCGGCCACGAGGTCGTCATCCTCACCCGCAACGTCCGCGCCGACAGCCCGTTCACCCAGGTCCGCTGGGACGGGAAGAACCAGGGTCCCTGGTCCACCAGCCTGTACCGCGCCGGGCGCGAGACGGCGGTGCTGAACCTGGCCGGGGAATTGGTCGACCTGCCGCCGACCGAGGCCAACATCGCCCGGCTGCGCGATTCGCGCGTCGATTCCACGCGCGCCCTGGTGGACGCCTCGAACGCGGCGCCCCTCCCGCTGGCGGCGTTCCTGCAATCGAGCACCACCGCGATCTTCTCCGACGCCGGGGAGCAGCGGATCACCGAGGATTCCCCGCTGCCTACCGGTGCCAAGGCGCTGCCCCAGATGACGGGCGTGGCCAGGCCCTGGGAAGAAGCCTCGGCCGGGGCCAACGCCCAACGGCTGAACATCCTGCGCACCTCCCTGGTCTTCGAGCAGGAAAGCCCCCTGGTTGACCGGCTGTCGCTGTTGGCCGGCGTCGGCCTGGGCGGCCCGGTGGCTGGCGGGGAGCAATGGGTCAGCTGGATCCACCTCGCCGACTGGCTGCGCATCGTCCGCGCCGCCCTGGGCCTGGAGGGGGAAGCGCCCATCCCCGGCGGCGTGATCCACCTGGCCGCACCGCACCCGGTGCGCAACCGGGAGATGATGGCGGCGCTGCGTGCGAAGCTGGCGCCCAAACCCCTGCAAAGGCTCTCCCTTCCGACCCCGCGTCCGGTGCTGGCCGCGGGCGCCGTGGTGCTGCACACCGACCCGGCGCTGGGCACCACCGGACGGCACGTGACCTCCAGGGTGCTGGCCGATGTGGGGTTCGAATTCGAGTTCCCCGACTTCGAGGCCGCGTTGGGGCGGATCCTTGGCTAGCGGGCGCGTGTTGCGCCACGCAGTGCTGGACTCCCCCGTCGGCGAGCTGCGGATCGTGGCCTCCGGGCACGGGATCGCCGGGATCTACATGGACAACCACGCCCACCCGCTGGATCCCGCGGTCCTGGGAGTGCGCCTGGGCTCGGTCGCCGACGACCCGCTCATCGCCCAGGCCGCCGCCGAGCTGGCCGAATACTTCGCCGGGACCAGGACGTCGTTCGGCGTGCCGCTGGACGCGCAGGGAACCCAATTCCAGCACAAGGTGTGGGAGCGGCTGGCACGGATCCCCTTTGGCGAATCGCGCAGCTACGGCCAGCTGGCCCTGGAGCTGGGCGACGAGAAGCTGACGCGTGCCGTGGGCACGGCCAACGGGCGCAACCCGATTGCGATCGTGGTCCCGTGCCACCGCGTCATCGGCGCAGACGGAGCATTGACCGGCTATGCCGGCGGGGTGCGCAACAAGGAGTTCCTGCTGCGCCACGAGGGGATCCTCCCCGAGCCCGAAGCAACCCTCTTCTGAAGGGCACCGGCCGGCAGGCTCAGGCGAGGATCAGCGTGTCGAGTGACTGGCGCAAGATCTCCTGGGCCTCGGCCTCCAGCCGGGGGCCGGTGATCAGCGCATCGACCTGGGAAAGCGGGACGATCTGGCACAACCCCGTCACTCCCCACTTGGTGTGGTCGGCCACGATGATCTGCCGTGCCGCGGCCTTGATGAAGGCTTGGTTGGTCTGCGCCTCGAGCATGTTGGGCGTGGTGAACCCGTCCTCGACGGTCATGCCGTGCACGCCTAGGAAGAGCAGGTCCACGTGCAGCTGGCCCAGCGCCGAAAGCGCCAGCGGTCCCACCAGGGCGTCGGAAATGGTTCGCGTCCCGCCGGTCAGGATGATGTTCTGGCTCGGGTTCGCCGCGGCGTAGAAGACCTCGGCGATCCGCGGCGAATTCGTCACGACCGTCAGGTCCTTGATGCCGGTGCATTGCCCGGCGAGCGCAAAGGTGGTGGTGCCCGAGTTCAGCGCAATGGACATGCCGGGCTTGATGAGCCCGGCAGCCGCGTGTGCAATGGCCTGTTTTTCCCCGGACTGGAGCGACAGCTTGTTCGTGAACCCCGGCTCGTTGCTGGTCGGGGCGGCATCCAGCATGGCCCCGCCGTGGACCTTGACCAGCGCACCACGGGCGGCCAAGGCGTTGAGGTCGCGGCGCACCGTCATCTCCGAGACGCCCAGCTCCGATGCCAGGGACGTGACGCGCACCTGTTCGCGTTCGCGCAGGGCATCGAGGATGCGCTGCTGCCGGGCACTGGCCAGCATCTCTGTCATGGCGCTCCGTTCGGTCGGGAATTTGGCTGTTTTCCATGGTATCGAGAAACGAACACGATTCGGGGGAATGTGTTCGAAGTTGCGCGAAACATGTCCCATTGCCCCACGGGGAATCCGCGAGACTCGCGGGTGGGTCGGTGGCTGACCAGCATCAATCGGAGAACACGGCACCCGCGGGTCTTCCACGACACGTCGCTTTCCGATAGAATATGATCGAATTTGTTTGAATTAGTTCCCTTCGTCCACTACCCAGGAGACTCCGTGGAACAGAAGCCAAGCCCGGCGAACCCCGTTCGCACCGAACTTTCCGACGGTCGCGAGCTCCTCTACTTCTTCGACGAGGGTCATGGACCCGCCGGATTCGTGGCGCCGCCGGACACGCGCGAACTTCCGGCTCGTCCGGCGACATCGCAGCTGCGCTACGACGCCCTGAGCGGGGAATGGATCTCCTTTGCATCGCACCGCCAAGCGCGCACGCATCTGCCCGCGGCCAGCGAGTGCCCGCTGTGTCCCACGCGCCCGGAAATGGCCAGCGAGATCCCCGCCGACACATACGACGTCGTGGTCTTTGAAAACCGTTTCCCTTCCTTCGGGCCCGAACAGCACGCCGTGGACACCCCGGTTGAACTCGGCGCCGCGCGCCCTTCCCACGGCCGCTGCGAGGTCATCTCCTTCGGCCCCGGGCACACCGACTCGCTGGCTTCCCTGGGGGTTCGCCGAATCCGCACCGTGATCGAGGCCTGGGCCCACCGGACCCGGGAGCTGGGACGGCTCGAGGGTGTCGAACAGGTCTTTCCCTTTGAAAACCGCGGTGCAGACATCGGGGTGACGCTGCACCATCCGCACGGACAGCTCTACGCCTACCCGTACGCGACCCCGCGCACCGAGAACCACCTGGCGCGGGCCGCCGCACACCGAACACGCACCGGGCGCAACCTCATGGCGGACATCCTGGACTTCGAGGTGGCCGACGGGCGGCGCATCCTCGAACGCGGCACCCACTTCACGACCTTTGTCCCGTATGCCTCCCGCATGCCCGTCGAGGTGCACCTGGTCCCGCACCGCCAGGTGGCCGACCTCGGCGAGCTCACGGGGGCCGAGCGCGACGAACTGGCTTCGATGTACCACCGGCTGCTCTCCACCGTGGATGCCCTCTACCCCACCCCCACGCCCTACATCGCAGGCTGGTTCCAGGCTCCGAATCACCACGAGCACCGGGCCGAGGCCTGGCTGCACCTGCAGCTGACCTCGCCGCGACGGGCCGAGAACAAGCTCAAGTACCTTGCCGGCTCCGAGGCCGCCATGGGAGCCTTCATCGGGGACGTCACCCCCGAGGACAGCGCCGAGTCCCTGCGCGGGGCCGCCGCGCGACTGCAATCCCACGCCCCCGCCCTGTGAAGGACCACGCAATGACCACTCTGGCCGACGCCTTCACCGCCCTGTACGGCAGCGCCCCCGAGGCGTGCTTTGCCGCGCCGGGACGGGTGAACCTCATAGGCGAGCACACCGACTACAACGAGGGGTATGTGCTGCCCTTTGCCATCGACAAGGTGGCGGGCATCGGGCTGAGGACCCGCCCCCGGGAGTCCGGGCGGCTGCTGCGCATAGCCTCGACGCTCGGCGGGCAGGTGGTAGAAGCGGAAGCAACCGGCCTCGTCCCCTCCATGGTGGCCCCCTGGGCCCGCTACGTTGCCGGGGTCTTCTGGGCGATGGAGCAGCGGGGCTTTGCGTTGCCCGGCGCGGACATCCTGCTGGATTCGACGGTGCCGGTCGGTGCCGGCCTCTCTTCCTCGGCCGCCATCGAATGCTCCGTGGCGCTGGGCCTGAACGAGCACCTGGGACTGGGACTTTCACGCGAAGAGCTGGTGCTGGTCTGCCAGCTGGCGGAGAACGAGTTCGTCGGGGCGCCCACCGGCATCTTGGACCAGTCCGCCTCGCTGCTGAGCACTACCGACCATGCCCTGTTCCTGGACTGCCGCACCCGGGAATCCCGCCAGGTCGAACTCCCGCTGGGGGCCAACGGCCTGCAGGTCCTGGTCATCGACACCAGGGTCAGCCATTCGCACGATTCGGGCGGCTACGGGGAACTGGTGCTCGCGTGCACGCGGGGCGCCAGGGAACTGGGTGTGACTGCTCTGCGCGACGTCGGGATCGAGCGCCTGGCCGAGGCCAGGGACACCCTGGCACCTGAGATCTACCGCCGCGTCAAGCACATCGTCACCGAGAACCAGCGGGTGCTGGACACCGTCGGACTGCTCGAACGCGAAGGACCCGCCGCCATCGGCGGGCTCCTGCTCGCCAGCCACGCCTCGATGCGCGACGACTTCGGAATCTCCTGCGCCGAATTGGACCTGGCGGTCGACACCGCGATGGCGACCGGGGCCCTGGGCGCACGCATGACCGGCGGGGGCTTCGGCGGATCGGTGATCGCGCTGCTCGAGGCCTCGAAAGCCGAGCACGTGGCCGCAGCGGTGCGGAGCGCCTTCGCCGAGGCCGGATACATCACCCCGGAGATCTTCCCCGTGGTTCCCGGGCCTGGAGCCCGGCGCCTGTAGTCAGCAAGGCAACGAGGAGGGCAGCATGACCGGGGTCCTTGCCACGGCCCCCGTGCCGTCGGTGCCGCGGTAGGCGCGGCACACGCCCAGCCCGCGGTTGGCCAGGTTGGCCTTGATCTGCCGCAGCGAATCCGGGGCGAAGCCCTGCCACTGCATGTGCATCAGCACGGTGTCCCCCGCCCTGGCGGCCGAGGCCCGGGCCACGGTGATGGACTTGGACTTTGTGCTCCAGTCCAGGGTGTCGCGTGACCACGTCCAGATCGCCATGCCCACCCGGTCATAGGCGCACCTGACGCTGGAATCGATGGCACCGTAGGGCGGGCGGCCGAAGTTGGTGTGCACCCCGGAACCGCCCAGCTGGGCGGCGGCCGCAGAACAGCTCAGATACCTGAGGTCCGGATGGCTTACCGAATGGTTGATGACCCATTGCCCCTTGGCCCGGGCCAGCGAAGCCAGGTCCACCCCGTAGCGCGCCCGGAAAGACGAGAGGCAATTGCCCGTCGGGGCCAGAACCATGCCGATGTTGTGGTCTGCGGCGTACTTGATGGCGGCGTTGAAGGAGCTGAGCGTGCGCGGGCAGTCGTCAAAGGTCAGCACGACCCGCGAGGTGCGGTTTGGCCCGGTGGACTGTGGTGCCCGGGGAGCCTGCGTCGAAGTCCCGGTGCTGGTGGTTACGTACGAATTGCTAACCCACCCGGTGAGCCCGGCGTAGCTGACTTTGTACCAGCCATTGGACGCGCGCGCCGACACCTTCACCGTGGTGCCGGCGGGGATGGTCAACAGGATCCGATACTCGGTACTTGGGCCCGTGCGCAGGTTGAGGTTTGCCGTGGTTCGCACCGTGGCAGGCAACGAGCTTGGCGCCGGTGCCGTCGAACCCACAATGCTCACGTAGCGGTTGCTGACCCACCCGGTGCGCCCGGCGTAGCTGACCTTGTACCAACCGGTGGATGCCTGCGCCGACACCACAACGGTGGTGCCCTGAGGAATGGTCAACAGGATCCGATACGCGGTGCTTGGGCCGGTCCGCAGGTTGAGGTTCGCCGTGGTCTTGACCTTGGCCGGCAACGCGGCAGCCACTTGCACGGAAGTCGAAGTTCCACCCTGGAGCTGAAGTGCTCCGGAGGCGAGCGCCGGTGTCGATGTAACAACAAGGGCCGCTGCGAAGAAAATTCCGCAGGCACCCCAAGCGAGATGGTTCTTTCCCCAATGCCCAAGCATCCTAATTCACCTTCTGATTGCTTCCCCAAGAAGACTCTTGCGGCAAGTATGGGGCCGCCGTCCTGTCCAAGCAATCGGTGTGCCATCTCGTGGCCGAATCGTGCACAAGAGGCCGCATTCACCCGAACGTTATAACGTCTTGGCCCTTGTTGCAGGCGCCGGGTTCCCAGCGAATTCACGGAAATCGCGCCTAGCGTTGACTTGAATGAGCTGCGGGTTTTGGCCCCTGGCTTACATTCGACGCAGGGATGAGGGATTCGCATGGATCGCGTCGCAATTGTCTACTATCAGCGCGATTCGCTGGCCAAGATGCGTGCCACCGAATTGGCCGAAAAGCTGCACACCTACGAATTGCGCAGCGAGATCCTCGAAGTCACCAGTTCATCGGCCCACGAGCTCATCTACTTCGACGGAGTGGTGCTGGTCGGTCCGTTGCATTTTTCGCGCATGCACGGATTGGCGCTGGTCAACGCGGTCTTCGGTTTCCGCCCCGTCGCGTTGCTGCTGACCGGAAGCGGCGACACGGACCGCATTCTTCGCCAGCTGCCGAGGCACATGCGCGGCGAGGTGCCGGTCTTTACCGTGGGGGAAGATGACCGCCCGCATACCGGAATCGATCCCTTGGTGACGTGGCTCCGGGCCATGATCGGCTATTCCGGGTACCGGGCAGTCGGCTGAGGCCGATAAACCGGGCAACGCAAAAGGCCCCAAACACAATGTTTGAGGCCTTTTGGATTTCGTGGAGGTAAGGGGATTCGAACCCCTGACCTTCTGCATGCCATGCAGACGCGCTACCAACTGCGCCATACCCCCGAAAGGTGTGGTTTCAGGCTTTCCCGAAGGGCTGCCGAACCGAGATAATAATCTACAGCACGATGGCCCCTGGCGCCAATCGATCACGGGCCAGTTGTGTTCTGCGCAGACGAAATCTCCTGAAGGGGTGGGTGCGATGCGCGGAAACATGGGGAATAAGCGCCCGAAACTCGCCTAAACATGACATCCATCACAGCGCGTGCGGGCGTGCCGGACACCGCGGATGCACCCATGATTCGGCAAGGAATGGCCGCTTCGCGATGACCGCCACGCCGTCACTTGCCGCCGGATCGAGGAAGAGTCCTGGCCGCCACACCCCAGGACCCACGCATGGATTTCTCCGAGTCGTTGCAGGTCAGGCCGCGTACCAAATACCGACGGATGGAAGGTTAGTAAGAAATACGCCAAAGTCTCGCTACTCTAGCAACATGGCAATACGTGGATCATACGCAAAGGGCATCGCTAAGCGCGCCGAGATTCTAGACGTCGCCCTGGAGGTGTTCGCCGTCGAGGGGTACCGGGGAACTTCGCTACGCAAGGTCGCAAGCCTGTGCGACCTGTCCTTGGCCGGGGTCATGCACTATTTCGATTCCAAGGAAGACATGCTCGTCCAAATCCTGCGCGAGCGCGACGCCCGCAATGAAATCAGCGGCACGATTGAGGAGCAGGAAGGACGCTTCGCAGACATCCTCGGGCAGGGCCACAAGGAACCGGGCCTGATTGCCCTGTACGTAACCATGGCGGCTGCTGCCGCAGATCCCGGTCATCCCGCCGCGGAGTACTTTAAGGAACGAAACGCCCGGCTGCTGAAGCTGTCCGAAGATTCCTATTATGCCGACCGGCCCAAGCCGTCGGCCGAAGAGCTCGAGTACTTCCATGCGATGACCCGGATGGTCTTGGCCACGGGCGATGGGTTGCAGCAACAATGGCTGGTGGATCGTAGCGTCGATGTCGTTGGCACCATGAAGCTGCTGATGCAGCAGACCCATGAAGCGATGGACCGGCAGCTGACGTCCATTCGGGCCACGGCCGGCGACGCCTAGCGCGTGGCCGCAGCGGCGCAGCTACCTGCTTGCCGCCGCAAGGCGCTTGGAACGCCATCCCGTGGCCAGAGCCAGCAACAGGCCGACCAAGGCGAGTCCGGCACCCAGGAACGAGGGTGCCCGATAGCCCAATCCAGCGGTAATGACGGCCGCACCCAGCGCGGCTCCCAGCGCGTTTGCCACGTTCAGTGCCGAGTGGTTCAGCGAGGCGGCCAGCGATTGGGCGTGCGGCGCAGAGTCCATGAGCAGGGCCTGGAGCGCGGGTACCAGAAGTGATCCGGTGCCGCCGAGAATGAAGACCAGGATCAGTGCGGGAACCGCATGGGTGGAAACCAGTCCGAACAAGGTCATGAAGACGACCATGGCACTGGTGGCGACATAGATGGCACCGAGGACCGACCAGTCGGCCAGGCGTCCGCCGATCACCGAACCGACGACCATGCCGATGCCGTAGAGTCCCAACACCAGCGGCACGGCGGTGATCGGAAGCCCCGTGACGTCGGTGAGGATCGGGCTGATGTAGGAGTACACGGCAAAGAACCCGCCAAAGCCGACGATGCCGGTCAGCATGGCCATCCAGACCTGTCCGCTGCGCAGGGCCGAGAGCTCCCGGCGGATGCTCGCTCCTTCGTGTGCCGGGGAAAACGGCACGAAGACGCGGATGGCAATCCAGGTCAGCGCGCCGACCAGCCCGACCACTGCGAACATCCAGCGCCAGCCAAGGTTCTGGCCCAGGAAGGTCACCAGCGGAACCCCGATGACATTGGCGACCGCGAGTCCCAGCATCACCCATGCGATGGCGCGACCGCGCATTGATGCCGGCACCAAAGTGCCGGCCAGGATGGCGGCAATGCCGAAGTAGGCGCCATGCGGAAGACCGGCGAGGAACCGGGAAACGAGCATCCATTCGTAGTTCGCGGCAAAGAGCGAACTGAGGTTGGCGAGGGTGAAGAGTGCCATGAGCCACAGGACCATGGACTTGCGGGCGACACGCGCACCCAATGCAGTCAGGATCGGGGCGCCGACAACCACGCCCAGTGCGTAGGCGGAGATCAGCAAGCCCATTCGGGCATTGCTGACGCCCAGGTCCGCGGCACCTTCCTGGAGCAGGCCCATGATGGAGAATTCCGTGGTGCCTATCCCGAACCCGCCCATGGCAAGCGCCACGACCGCCAGGAACAGTGCCCGTCCGGATAGTAGGGTGCTTTGGGTCGGCCTGCTGTTGCCCAGGGCAGTTGCGTCGGAATTCACGGGTACCTTTTCAATGGTTCAGCTGTGGGTCGGCGGCAGGTCACAGTACAAATGGCCTCGTCGCCGCCACCTCAAGCCTACGTGGCCACCGGCGGGGAGAGGGAAGATCGTGAGCACGCCCACGGCAACGGCCGACCCAGCGATTCCTCCCTCGGTTGTTCCGGCGAAAGGGTCCGCCGGAATGCCGCTTGCTGTTTTCCCCGTGCTTGTCGCTAAAGCGCCATCAGGTCGTTGCCGGTGTCCTGCAAGGTGGGGGCTGGAACGTGCTTGCCGATCATGCTGCGCAGGTGGTCGTTGACGTCCCAGATGTTCACGTTCATGGCTGCGGTGATCATGCCTTGGCGCAGCCAGAAGATGATGAACTCCCCCACCGCCATGTCTCCGCGCACCACCACTTCGTCATCGGCGGCCCGGTCACCCACGTATTCCATGCCCAGATCAAATTGGTCGGTAAAGAAGTACGGCAACCAGTCGTAGGATTCGTCGCGTCCCAGGATGGTCGCCGCGGCAAGCTTGCCCTGGCGGATGGCATTGTCCCAGTGTTCGACCCGCATGGCCCGACCCAGGGTGGTGTTGTAGGCCTCGGCGATGTCGCCGATGGCCAAGACGTTCGGGGTGCTGCTGCGCAGGCGCTCATCGACGACGACTCCGGTGCCGACGTCGATTCCGGCGGCAACGGCCAGTTCGTTGTTGGGCACGGCCCCGATCGCCAGCAAAACGAAGTCTGCGGGGATGTCATCTGTCGCCGTCCGCACGACCAGCCCCTTCTGGGGGTCGGAGGCAATCCCGCTGACAGCGGTCCCGAAGCGGAACTGGACTCCGTTGGCCAGGTGCAACTGCGCTACGTGGGAACCGAATTCAGAGCCCATGGCAGTCGCGAGCGGGACCTTGTCGGGGGTTATGACGGTGACTTCCACTCCGGCCGCGCGCGCCGAGGCGGCGACCTCCATGCCAATCCAGCCGGCGCCGATGATGACCAGGTTCTTGCCGGAAACCAGTTGCTCCTTGATTTTTGTCGAGTCTTCCAGCGACCGGAGCGTGTATACGCCGGGCAGGTCCCACCCGTCCATGTTGGCGTCGCGGCCGCCCAGCCTCGAACGGCAACCGGTGGCGATCACGAGGCTTTCATAACCCACCGTGGCCGAGCCTCCCAGATTGACCTGCTTGGCGGCGGTATCGATGGATTCGGCGGTTGTGCCCAGGCGCAGGTCGACATCTGCATCGGCATACCAGCCGGCGAGGAACGGTTCGAGTTCCTGCGCGGGTTTCTTGCCTTGGAGGAACTCCTTGGACAGCGGAGGCCGCTCGTAGGGAACTTCCTTCTCGGAGGCGATGAGTGTAATCGGTTTGGCGTAGCCGCCCTCGCGCAGAGCGTGGACACAATGGGCCGCGGCAAGTCCGCCACCAATCACCACGGTCCCCAGTTCATCGTGCGCTGAGGCTTCCTTCATGGCCGCTTCACTCATGGTGTTCGTCTCCCGTCAGAATGGTGCCACCCAACAAACCGGCCAGGTCCGGGAAGTCGTTGTAGCAGTTAGTATTCCTAGTTTTAGAATCTCACCTTGCACCGCAAGAGTCGAGAGGTCGGCAGCTGCCCACCGGTACTCCCCGATTCCCTGCCCGAACCTTCCGGGGTCGGAACATGAAATCCATGGCGGAATCACAGCTCCGATCCATACGACATTCAGGCCAGTGTGCGACGCTGGGTAGCGATGTCTGTATATACCGCCCAGTCTCACGCTGCGAAAACCACGCCGCGCCGGCGATCGCGCGCCCACCGTTTCCAGCGTTTTCTGGTGCTTGTTGGCTCCTTGGCCGCAGCACTCCTGATGGCCTTCCATTCCAGGGTTCCCGATGCCCTGGGCATTGGCTTGCTCCTGGACAATGCTGCTCCCTGGATGGTTCTGGCAGTTCCGGCCTTGCTTCTGCTGGCTTTGGCATCGCGTAGCCGAACCTCCCTGGTGGTGCTGCTGATCCCTACGCTGACATGGCTTTTCATCTTTGGCTCGGCCATGGTTCCGTTGTCATGGTCGGCACCTCCATCCGGAGCCCACACGCTGGTGCTCAGTAGCCAGAACATCAAGGCGGGCACCGGGACGGCCGCGCAATCGGCCCTTGAGCTGGCAGCTGGCGGAAGCGACGTCATTGCCTTGCAGGAACTCGACGCCGGCAGCGCCCAGCGCGTTACCGCGGCGCTGGAGGAGCGTTATCCCCATCATTTCGTGGTGGGCACGGTGGGGGTATGGAGCAAGTATCCACTCACGAATTCCCAGCCGCTCGAGCTCGGACTTGGCTGGGAGCGCGCCCTGTCAACGCAGGTGGACACGGACTCAGGAAATGTCCGGCTCTATGTCATCCATGCCGCCTCGGCCCGTCCGAACGACCACGTCGATCGCGACGAAATGCTGGCACAGCTGGCAGCGGCGGTGCGGGCCGATCCTCATGAAAACATGGCTGCCGTGGGCGACTTCAATGCAACCAGCACCGATCGCGCCTTCAAGGAAATCTCCACGATCCTTGAAGAACCCAACCAGGACGACGGCCTCCTTGGCTTCACCTGGCCGCGGTCGCCCTTTGCCATGATGCGCCTTGACCATGTCTTGGTGCGCGGTCTGGAAGTCACCTCCAACACCAATGTCGAAGCCGGGTCCAGCGACCATTTCGCCGTTCGGGCCGAGTTGAACCTACCCGGGGAATAGGCGGGCCGCGGACCGCCCGCGACTGATATGTAAGAAGGTTTGTCAAGTGACAGAGGTGGGCGGCTCCCGGAACATTGGCTTCCGGGAGCCGCCTTTCCCATGCCCCGGCGGTGGCGTCGGG
>NZ_JBIXLN010000070.1:0-15225 GCF_045798555.1 Paeniglutamicibacter sp. MACA_103
GCTTCAACCGTTCCTACCTGTGGGAGATCGACAAGACGCCGGTGAACGGTGCCGGCCCCTACACCACCGATGCCAATGGCGACGTCGTCGTCGACTACCGGGTGACGGTCAAGCCGAACGACCCCGAAGACAGCGCCTGGGCCATGTCGGGCGTCATGACGGTGAAGAACCCGAACACGTGGCAGGACATCACCGCCACATTGAGCGACTCGGTGAATGTCGGCGGCGACGCCGCGTGCACCGTGACAGGTACGACGGGGACAAATCCCGTCGGCGACGCAGACCCGGACACCGAAGGGTTCCAGGCCGTCATCCCGAAGGACTCGACGCAGGGGTTCAGCTACAGGTGTACCTTCGTGACGCTCCCACGCTATGAAGGCACGAACACCGCCAAGGCAACCTGGGATGCCGCGAAGGCCGCCACGCCCAAGGCGGAAGCCACGGGGAGTGCCGCGGTGACCATGGGCACCTGGACCCAGGCGCCGCTGAACAATGTGGTGACCGTGACGGATGACCACCACGCCTTTGACCCCGCCTGGACCATCACATGGTCCGCGGGTATGGCGGCACAGACCCGCGACTACAAGGTCAAGTGGACGGTTCCGGCTGCTTCGGCGGGCACCTGCATGGGGTTCACCAACACGGCGACCGTTGCGGGGGCCAACGATTTCACCGTGTCCGACCAGGCCACCATCAAGGCCTGCCGGCCCGCCGGCCTCAGCGTCAAGAAGACCGCCGATGCGGGATACCACCGCACCTATCTCTGGGACATCGAAAAGACCGTGGTCGGTCCCGACACGGTCAACGCCGGGGAGGACCACAACGCAGTGGTCGACTACGGCATCACCGTCACTTCCAAGGGATACGAGGACGACGCCAAGACGCTGAGCGGCGAGATCACCGTAACCAACCCGAACCGGTTCGGTGGCGACATCGAGGTAACGGTCTCGGACAACACCACGCTCGAAGGCCTGGTCTGCACCGTGGATCCGGCGGCCGATGTCAACCCGGATGCCGACGGTGTCCAGGTCACCGTCCCGCAGGCCGCTTTGTCCGGAGAAGTTTGGGTCGATGGCAAGAAGAAGGTCGCCTACAACTGCGATGCCAGTTCAGTGACCGAGGCCAACTACACGGGCCAAACGAACACCGCATCCATCACCTGGAGCGGCGGCAAGGCCAGCAGCCAACCCATCGACATCGCCTTCCGGCTCAAGGGAGCCACGGACGAGACCGTGGACATCCTCGACCAATTGGTCGATCCCGACTCCACGCCCAAGAACCTGGGCTCGGTTTCCTTCTCCGACATCCCGGACGGCGAATGGGCCACCTGGTCCAAGACGTTCAACGACGAACTGACCCACGAGGCCACGCTTGGCGAATGCACCCCATTCACCAACAAGGCCTGGGCGGAACTGGAAGGAGACGCGGCGAACCCGTCATCCGAAGCCACGGTCACCGTGTGCGACCAAGCGGGGCTGCAGGTTTCCAAGACGGCCAACGCCTCCTTCGACCGCCTGTACAAGTGGAACGCGGCCAAGGACGTGGACAGGACGGAGCAGACAATAGCGCCGGACGGATCGGCAGTCTTCAACTACACCGTCAAGGCAGTGCCAAACGGCTTTGAGGACTTTGACGAATCCCTGCACGGCAAGATCACTTTGACGAACCCGAACCAGTTCGCGGACGGTGCCATCGCGGCAACGGTCACCGACACGGTGGACATCGCGGGGGTGAGCTGTGAAATCCAGGCCACGGACAGCGCCCCGAACAAGGAGGGCTTCCAGGTCCTGGTGCCCGCGGGCGCCGACGGCAACCCGGGCAGCGTGGTGCTGGATTACGAGTGCACCGGTGTACCGGCCACCTACACGGGTACCAACACCGTCGATGTCACATGGAAGGATGCCACTTACGCCCAGCAGACCGCCACGGCCTCGGCCGAGGTCAACTACGTGCTGGACACCGAGTACGACAAAAACGTCCTGGTGTTTGACGACAAGGTCGTCGAGACGGATTACCCGGAGCTCTTGGGCACGGCAACCTGGAACAAGGAAAAGGACCCCACGGAGTTCACCTACGACCTTTCGTTCCCGGGAATCCCCGGAACATGTGACGATCACACCAATACCGCGATCGTGACTGAAGACGGTTGGAACCAGGCGACCCTGGACTCGGCCAGCAAGCAAGTCACCGTCTGTGTTGAGGAGAACCTCGAGGTCACCAAGGACGTCACCGCGACGTTCGACCGCGACTACGACTGGAAGATCGAGAAGGACGTCGACAAGACCTCCTTCAACGTCGACGGAGACGGCAACGTCGTCGCCAACTACACCGTGACCGCAACGCAGAACGGGCACACGGATTCGGGGTGGAATCTCGGGGGCAAGATCACCGTGCACAACCCCAACGATTTCGGTTCCATCACGGCCAACGTCCAGGACACCTTGGACCTTGAGGGCATCTCCTGCACCGTCGTCGATGGGCAGGACATGGAGATTTCCGCCGGCGACACGGTGGAGCTCAGCTACACCTGTGACGTTGCGGCGGGAGTGGACGAGGCCGACTACACCGGCGTCATCACGAACACCGCAACGGCCGCCTGGGGCGAAGGCCGCAGCGCCTCAAGCGATGCGGTTGTAGTGGACTTCACGATCGATCAGGCCACCGATGCCTCGGTCGACGTGTTCGACGACAAGACCAATCCGGATGCGGAGCCGGTCAAGTTGGGCACCGCGACGCTGGGCGGCGAGAACGTCTTCGCCTACCAGCAGGAACTGGCAGGCACGGCAGGAAAATGCACCACCTTCACCAACACCGCGGTCGTGAAGGAAGCAGCCGGATCCGACGGCGACAACACCGCTTCGGTTGCCGTCGAGGTGTGCGTCGAAAAGGGCCTGACCGTGGTCAAAACCGTTGACGCGGGCTACACCCGCGACTACGACTGGGACCTCGAGAAGAAGGTGGACCAGGCCAAGTTCACCGTCGACGGCAACGCCAAGGCGGCAGCCAACTACACGGTCACCGCCACCCAAGCGGGACACGAAGACCAGGACTGGACGATGTCCGGATCGATCGACGTGTTCAACCCGAACCGGCAGGGTGAGCTGGTCGTCGACATCGCCGATGTCACCACCGTTCCCGGTGCCACCTGCACCGTGGCCGGCGGAGGCACGGATGTCGTTGTCCCGGCGGCCACCATTGTGGACGGCGTCGTGACCAGCGGCAAGGCCACGGTCAGCTACGACTGCCTGCTCGCGGAGCCGCTCACCGAGGCCGACTACGAGGGCCACACCAACACCGCCACCGTCACGTGGAGCGGCGCGGACGGCAAGGACCGCACAGCCGACTTCGCGGCGGGAGTCCTGTTCACCCAGGACCAGGCCAAGGACATCGACGGGGCGGTGACGGTCCTCGATGACCGGACGGTGCCGGGCGCGACCCATGATCTGGGAACCGCAACCCTGGCCGAGTCGCCCAAGGTGTTCACCTACCCCGTCGAGCTGGCTGGCGTGGCCGGAGAATGCACCACGTACACCAACACCGCGGTCCTGAGGGAAACCACCGGAACCGACGAGGCCGACAACAGCGCCACGGCGGACGTGGAAGTGTGTGCCAAGGCGGGACTGGACGTTTCCAAGACCGCGGAAGCCACCTTCGACCGCGAATACCTGTGGAAGCTGGACAAGCAGGTTGACCGCACCGAGGCCGAAATCGGCCTGGACTCAACCGCGACGTTCGGCTACACGGTCGCGGCGACACCTGACGGTTATGGGGATTCAAACCACCAGGTGGCGGGCACGATCACGCTGGGCAACCCCAACCAGTTCGAGGGCGGCGACATCACCGCCACGCTCACCGGCGGTGTCGATATCGCGGGAGTCACCTGCGCCATCGATGCCACCGACGCCGACCCGGAGACCGACGGGTTCCAGGTACTGGTGCCGGCCGGCGCCAACGGCACGGCCAACACCGTGACCCTTTCATACACCTGCACCGGGACCCCGGAAAACGGGGACTATGCGGGCGAGCACACCGTCACCGCCACCTGGGCCACGGTCCAGGGCGGGGACACGACCGCCACGGCCTCGGCCGAGGTGCTCTACGAGCAGGCGGGTTCCGCGAATACCGCCCTTGAGGTCTTCGACGACAAGGCCGCAACGGTTCCGCAGCCCGTGCTGCTGGGCACCGCCGACTGGAACGCAGGGTCGGTTCCCACCGAGTTCACCTACCAGGTGATCTACCGGAACACGAACCCGGATGCCCTGGACGGCACCTGCACCACCCACGAGAACACGGCAACCAGCGTTGCGACTGACGATGCAAGCGCATCGGTGGAAGTCTGTGTGAGGGTTGGCGCCCCGACGGTCGTAAAAACCGTCACCGGCACCCAGCAGAATGCGGACGGCAGCTGGGACATCACGTACAAGCTGGAGGTCACCAACAAGGACGCATTCCAGGGCCGCTACTCGCTGAACGACACCCTGTCCTTCGGCGGCGGCATCGAGGTCACCGACGCCTCGTGGACCGGGCCGGCTGCCGGCGACGGCGATGCGTGGGACCTGGAGACCCCGAACCACACCGAGGTCCTGGCCACCGACACATTGATCGACGCGGAGGCGACCCACACCTACCTGGTCAGCGCCACCGCAGACGTGGCCCCCGGAGTCATCGGCTCCGCGGCAGGGAATTGCGAGCTCGGCGAGGGCGAGGACGGAACCGGGTTCCTGAACACGGCAAGCCTCGCCGCCAACGGCCAGGACACCGAGGTCGCGGCCTGTGCCGAGCCGGTCGCCCCGAAGTTCGACAAGCAGGCCATTGACTTGGTCCAGCATGAGGACGCTGACGGAAACTGGGACGGCACCTGGGACGCGGGCTACAAGCTCACCGTCACCAATCCGGGCACCGACGGGCAGGACGTGTTCTACACGCTCACCGACACCCCGGCCTTCGCGGACGGCGTGCTCGTCAACGACCGCACCGTCGGCTCCGAGGACGTGGTGGTCAATGCAGGCTGGAACGGCACGGACCCCGCCGAGGACGTGGTGGTCGCCGGCCAGGCACTGGAAGCCGGCGAAATCCACACCTTCACGGTGGTCGTCAACCTCAGCCTCACCTCCGCCATCTCCGACGCGGACCGCGTCTGCGGCGAGGGCGGGCACGGCCTGTTGAACACCGGCGAAGTGAGCTCCGGCAACGAATCCGCTCCGGATGAAGCCTGCCTGGACATCCCGGCACCGAGCAGCAACGTCGTCAAGACCGCCGAAAGCGCCGTGGAGAACGCGGACGGCAGTTGGGACGTGCACTACACGGTCGTCGTGAACAACACCTCGGACGTGGCAACCCGCTACGACCTCACCGACACGCTGCGCTTCGGCGAGGGGATCACTGTCACCGGCGCCGACTGGAGCATGGAAGGCACCGACACGACAGGCAGCTGGGCGACCCCCGGCACCGAGCCGGGCACGGTGCTTGCCACGGACCGCAACCTGGAGTCCCGCGATTCCCACACCTATCGGGTGCATGCCGTCGCGGAGCTCGATGCCGGCACCATCGGATCGGCTGCAGGCAGCTGCCCGTCCGGGGAGGGGAACACCGACGGCGGCTTCCTGAACGAGGCCACGCTGAGCGCCAACGGCAAAACCACCCATTCCCGCGACTGCGTGGAACCGGTAAAGAACCCGCGCAGCTACTCGTTGGTGAAGACCTCCGATCCGGCCAGCGGCACCGTCGTCTGGCCCGGCGACACCATCGCCTACACCCTCACGGTGCGCAACACCGGAGAGTTCGTGTACACCGGGGCCGTGGTCACCGACGAGATGGCCGGATGGCAGCAGGCGGCAGTCCTCAATGAGGGCAGCCTGAAGCCCTCGGGCGGAGAATCGGTCATTGAGGGCAGCCAGCTCGTCTGGAACGTGGGTGACCTGGCGGTCGGGGAGGTCAAGACGCTGACCTACTCCATCACCGTGAACGCCGAGGCCTGGGACGCGGTCCTGGTGAACGTGGCCACCGGCACCGGGGACGTCCCGGAATCGAAAACCACGCACCGAACCCCGGTGCAGGTCAAGCACTCCAACCCCTCGCCGCCGAACCCGGTGCAGGTCATCCAGACCCCCATCCCGGTCCAGCCCGTGGCCGTGGTGCCGCCGCGGAGGCCGGTTGCGCCGCTGGCCAACACTGGCGCCTCGGACTCCACGCTGTGGGTCCTGGGATCCGGAGCCCTGTTGATGCTCCTTGGAGCGGCGTTCGTGGCAGGTTCGCGTCGCCGCAAGGGCGAGGGGAAATAGCCGCAAGGAAAAAATAACGTTCGCGGTCGGCCGCTCTCTGCTTGGGGGGAGAGCGGCCGACCGCGAACCCCTATGGACCGGCCGGTCTTGCCAAACCCCCCAGCGGGCGGGACCGGCCATTTTTTCTGCCCTCCGGGCTTAGGATTGGCAACGTGGAATACGAATCATGGCGCGGGATGCTGCTCTCGATGCCCGGCGCCTTCGAGGACTTCCCCTTCGGCGAGGATGCCGCGGTGTTCAAGGTCGCGGGGCGGGACCGCACGCGTGCCAAGATGTTCGGCCTGCTGATGCACCGGGGCGGGACGATCAACCTGAACCTCAAGTGCGATCCGGCGCTCGCCGAGCAGCTGCGCGCCGCCAACGAGCAAATCACCCCCGGTTACCACATGAACAAAAAGCACTGGAACACCGTGGTGCCGGGCCTGGATGCCGAGACCATGCTGGCGATGATCGAGGATTCCTACGACCTGGTCGTCGCCTCGCTGCCGCGCAGTGAACGTGAGGTGCTGAACTGGAAGGGCCTGCTCGAGCGGGGATGAGCCGGAATCGGTAGGCTTGGAGGCATGTACTTCATCGTCGTAAAATTCCAGACCAAGCCCGATTACACCGAGCGTTTCATGGACCTGGTGACCCCGTTCACCGAAGCCACCCGCAACGAGCCCGGCAACCTTTGGTTCGACTGGTCCCGCAGCGTCGAGGACCCGGCCGAGTTCGTGCTCGTCGAGGCCTTCCTGGACGACGAGGCCGCCGGGACCCACGTGAATTCCGCGCACTTCAAGGCGGGCCTGGAGTCCATGCGCCCGGCCCTGCTGGCCACCCCGAAGATCGTCTCGCGCAAGGTCGAGGGCGACTCCTGGGGCGAAATGGGCGAACTGCAGATCGGCTAGCAACCGCCATGTTCGAGCCACTGCGGCGCAAGCTGCAGCAGACCTTCTCCGCCCAGGAACACTACGATCCGGTGTGGGAACGCGAGCTGGACCGCGGGGACGATGCGGGGTATTTCCCGCACGACTCCGCGGTCTGGGTGGTGCACGGCGGGATGAGCCCGATCGCCGCCGGCATCCGGGCGCTGCTGACCCAGGCGCTGCACCCCGGGGCGCTGGCCGGGGTGGCCGAACACTCCAACTACCAAAGCGACCCGCTGGCCCGGCTCGCCGGCACCATCCGCTGGATCTTCACGCTCACCTACGGCGACACGACCGCCGCGGATGCCGCCTGCGCCTGGGTGGCGAGGCGCCACGAACCGGTCACCGGCAGGTACACCGCCGGGACCGGGGAAGAACGCGGGTACGCGGCCAACGACCCGGACCTCGCGGCCTGGGTGCACCTGGCCTTCGCCGACGCGTTTTTGCGCAGCCACGAAATCTTTTACGGCCCCGTCCCGCAGGGTGCCGACGCCTACGTGCGCGAGTGGGCCAAGGCCGGGGAACTCATGGGCGTGGCCAACCCGCCGCGCAGCGAGGCCGAACTGCGCGAGGCCATCGCCGGGTACGAGGCCCGCGGCGAACTGGCCGGCGGCCCGCGGGTCGCCGAGGTCGTCTCCTTCCTGAAGAACCCGCCCTTGGATCCCGTCGTGCTGCCGGGCTACAAGCTGCTCTTCGCCGCGGTCGTGGACACGCTGCCGGCAAACCACCGCAGGCTGCTTGGCCTGGAACGCCCCGGACTGGGCCCGGTGCCGCTGCCGGCCCGCCTGGGCGGAAAAGTGGCGCTCGGGATGGCCGGCCTCGCGCTGGACCGGCGGCGGCCGGCGGAGCTCGCCGCACGCCGCCGGCTTTTTCGCCTCGGCGTGCTCAACGACCTGAGCTATCCCGGCCCGGGCATCACCGGCTCCGTCCCGGTGCCCGCCGGCTACCGGACGCTGCGGGTGCGCGAGCGCGTGGGCCAGGGCGCGGCGGCCTTCGAGGCGCTGGCCGCCGGGATCATGGCCTGGAAGCTGCACGAGGTCGCTGGCCTGCGGGTGCGCGCCGACACCCCCGGGGTGCAACTGGCCAGCCGCGTCCGGCTCAGTGTCGGCCTCGGGCCGGTGCGCCTCCAGGCTCCCTGCCGCGTCGTGCGACTGATCGAGTCCGAGAACCGACGCGGCTTTGCCTACGGCACCCTGGCCGGGCACCCCGAATCGGGGGAGGAATCCTTCGCCGCGGTGCTGGAGCCCGATGGCTCCGTCTACCTGGAACTCATGGCGGTGTCGCGGCCCTCCGGCGGGCTCTACCGCCTGGCCGCCCCGGTCACCGATGCCGCCCAGGGTTTGGTCACCGGCCGCTACGTGGCCGCGGCCCGCAGGCTCGCGCGGGGCTGAAGGCCGAACGGGCCGCCGGGCCAAATCGTTGCATGGACGGGCCCTTCGTAGACTGGAACCCACACACGAATACCGGGAGGTCGGGATGTCGGAAACGACGGTGGATCAGGTGCTGGCCGAGCTGGCCGCGCTCGAGGATCCGAAAATGCGCGCGGCGAACCAGAAGCGTGGGGACGACCACGGGGTGAACCTGTCCAAGCTGCGGGCGGTGGCCAAGAGGCTGAAAACCCGGCAGGAGCTGGCCCTGGAGCTGTGGGCCACGGATGACACCGCCGCGCGGCTACTGGCGTTGCTCATCTGCCGCCCCAAGGCCTTCGCGCGTGAGGAGCTGGACACCATGCTGCGCGAGGCCGGCGCGCCGAAGGTCCACGACTGGCTGGTGAACTACGTGGTGAAGAAGAGCCCGCACGCCGAAGAGCTGCGCACGGCCTGGAGCAAGGATCCCGATCCCGTGGTGGCGAGCGCCGGATGGGCACTGACCAGTGAGCGGATCGCCAAGAAGCCCGAGGGCCTGGATTTGCCGGGCCTGCTGGATGTCATCGAGGCACGGATGAAGGACGCGCCGGAGCGCCTGCAGTGGGCCATGAACCAGGCGCTGGCCACCATCGGCATCGAGCACGCCGAGCACCGGGCACGGGCGCTTCGGATCGGCGAACGCCTCGAGGTGCTCAAGGACTATCCGACGCCGCCGAACTGCACCTCGCCCTTCGCGCCGGCCTGGATCAACGAGATGGTGCGCCGCAAGGAAGGCTGAGCCAAGGTGCGGCAGATGGGGCATCGGCCCCATGCACGATCGCCCAAACGCTCCTACGCTCGTTCCATGAGGCTAAGGAGCGAGTCATGACAACGATGACACCGCGCGAATGCGCCAGGCTTTCGGAGGCCACGGCGGAATTGCCGCCGGGCACCACGGAACGGTTTTCGGGCTATGCGCTCATGGGCATGCCTTTTGGCAGCGGACACTATCTTGCCTACCGGCGTTTCCCCGCCAGCTCCATCGGCCCGGGATACCACGCGGCATGGCTGCGCAGGCCCGACGGTCGCTGGACCGTCTATGCCGACGCCCCTCCGGAGCTCAGCTGCTCGCGCTACTTCGGGGCCGCGTTCAGCGAGGCGGTTTATGCGCCGGTCGCCGGGCACTGGAGTGGCCCCTTCCAGCTCACCGTCACGGTTCCCGGCGTCCTGTCGTGGAGGTTGGAACTGGAATCCACCCCGGCCACTGCCGCCCTTACCGCCATGGCCAGGAAGATGCCCGCCGCAGTGTGGCGCAACGACGGAATGCTCGGCGCGATGGGCCTCATGATGGGACCTGCATTGCGCTCCGGCAAGATGAAGCTGTCCGGGCTGGTTCCCAATGGACAGTCCTTCAGGGCACACCCGCAACGGGTGTGGATGGTCGGATCCGCGGAGGCAACCATCGACGGCGAAGACGCCGGGGTCCCGCAATCACTCCCGGTGCAAGAGCACCTGGCCGACTTCTGGCTGCCGCAACGCGGCATATTCGTCGCCGACCTGGGCATCGACTACCCCTCAACGGCGTCCGAGTTCCGTTCCGCACCCGCCCGGAACGGCAGCGGGTCCTGAACCATCGGCCATCGAAAGGTGCAGCCGTAGAATGAAGGCGTGGCGGATCAGGGCGCGGGCACCTTCGACCGGATTCCCGCGGACCTTGGGTCTGCGGGCGCACAGGCACGGGCCACGTCCCCGCGGCGCAACGAACTTCTTGCAGCACTCTCGTTGGCCATCGACCTGGGGCTCGGCCAGCCCATGGAACACATGATGCGCGCGACCCTCCTGGGCCTGCGGATCGCGGCGCTGCTCGACGTCGACGCGGCGGTGCGCGAGCGGATCTACCACGCCAACCTGCTGGCCTGGATCGGCTGCCACGCCGATTCCTTCGAGCTGGCCGCGCTCTTCGGCGACGACATCGGCTTCCGCTCCGACTACTACCGCATCGATGCCCACGGGCTGCCCATGCTCTCGCTGATGCTGCGCCGCACCGGTGCCGGGCTGCCGGGCGGGCAGCGGGTCGTGGAACGCGCGCTGTTTGCTGCGAGGGCCAAGACCGCTGTCAGGGACCTCATTGCCTCGCACTGCACCTCGGCCGGACAGCTGGCTGCGAGGGTGGGCCTGGACAGGCAATTGCCCTCGATCCTCGAGCACACTTTTGAACGCTGGGACGGCTTGGGCCTTCCGGCGGGCAGGTCGGGTGCGCAGATTCCCCTGGAGATGCGCATTGCCCAGCTCGCCGACGCCGCTGAGGTCTTCCTGCGCACCGGCGGCGTGGATGCGGCCGTGGCCATGGTCGCGCAGCGCCGCGGCACACAATTCGACCCGGCGATTGCCGACCTTTTCTGCGCGCGGGCGCGGGATTTGGCCGAGGGGCTGATGGAGTCCGATCCGTGGCCGGCGGTGCTGGCCTCCGCGCCCGACGACGCGCCGCTGAATGCCGCGGAGCTGGATTCCGTGTTGGAGGCCATGGGCGATTTTGCCGACCTGAAGTCCCCCTGGACGACGGGGCATTCCCGGGCCGTGGCGAGCCTCGCCGCCGACGCGGCCCGCATCCTGGGCCTTGGCCCGGAGGAGGCCGTGGTGCTGCGCCGTGCCGGATGGGTCCACGACCTGGGCCGGATGGGGGTGTCCAACGCGGTGTGGGACAAGCCCGGCCCGCTGTCCGCGGTGGAGAGGGAGCACCTGGGGATGTACCCGTTCCTGACCGAGAGGATCCTGGCGCGGGTGCCGGGCATGCGGCGGGTGGCAGAGGTTGCCGGGGCCCACCGGGAGAGGCTGGACGGCTCCGGCTATCCGCACGGGCGCGGCGGGTCCGAGCTGGATCCGGGCCAGCGCCTGCTCGCTGCCGCCGAGGCCTACGAGACCTACCTGGAGCCGCGGCCGCACCGGGAGGCGCTGGGCCCGCGCGCTGCCGGGGAGCGGCTTCGCGCGGAGGCGGCGGCGGGACGTCTGGATGAACGCGCGGTCGCTGCCGTCCTGGCCGCCGCCGGAGGGGAAGCGCCCCGCCGGGGCGGCGCCGGGCCGGGAGGCCTGACCGGGCGGGAAGTCGACGTGCTGCGGCTGCTCTGCCGCGGGATGAACAACAAGGACATCGCCGCGGCCCTGGTGATCGCCCCGAAGACCGCGCGCAACCACGTGGAACACATCTACCTGAAGACCGGTGCGTCGAACAGGGTCTCGGCCACGCTCTTCGCGCTCGAGAACGGGCTGTGGGACAGAAGTCCCCAGGCATGAGCCGGGCCCCGCAGCCAAACCACTGCGGGGCCCGCATCCGGCCGCGGGACTCAGTACTTGTAGGACTGCCCGCCGTCGATCGGGATGACCGCCGCGTTGATGAACCCGGAGTCGCCGGAGAGGAGGAAGGCGACCAGCGTGGCCACTTCCTCCGGCTTGCCGAAGCGCTTCATCGGGTTGGGCTCGACGAATGCCGCTCCGACCTTCTCCCAGTTCTCCGCGTCGATCTGCTTGAGCGATCCTTCGACCATCGGCGTCATGATGGCGCCCGGGGCGATGGCGTTGATTTGGATGCCGTGCTGGCCGTATTCGATGGCCGAGTTGCGGGTCAGGCCCACCACTCCGTGCTTGGCTGCGGCGTAGCCGGACTGGTTGCCCACCCCGCGGATGCCGCCGACCGACGCGGTGTTGACGACAGCACCGGAACCTTGCCCGCGCATGATCTTCAGGACGTGCTTGAGTCCGTAGAAAACACCCTTGAGGTTGATGTCGATGACCTTGCCGAACTCGTCCGAGCCGAAGTCCTCGGTGGGGTTCTGCTTTCCTTCGATGCCGGCGTTGTTGAAGAATCCGTCGATCGTCCCGAAGCGTGTGACTGTCTCGGCGACATAGTTCTGGACCTCGGACTCGTTGGCGACGTTTGCCGTTAGCAGGAGGACCTCTGCATCGGGTGCAATTTGCCGGATCTCCTGCTCGGTTTCCTGCAGTCCGGCGGTGTTCAGGTCGACCAGGGCCAGCTTGCCCTTTTCCTTGGCGATCTGGACGGCCGCTGCTCGTCCCAGGCCCGACCCGGCGCCGGTGATGATGACTGACTTACCTTCAAACCTCTGCATTTTTGATTCCTTTCGGTGGGTCCAATTGGAGAATCGCTTACATGTATGCAAACACATGTAACTGGCGAAGTATTCCCAAGTGGCCCCCCGAAGATCATCGGCGTCGGGGATGCTGCCTCCAACGTTTCGCGGGACCGTGACAGGCGCCCCGCGTTCGTGCGCAGTGGAGATCCTGTTGGGCACCTGCCCTGCAAGGCGCGCAGTGCCCGCGGCCATCGGCCGCGGGCACTGCGTCGGGTCATCCGCCGGTGCGGATTGGGTCGTTCTGGATGCGGATCAAGCCGTTGCTAGACGCGCGCGCCGGTGTGGATCTGCGCGAAGAACTCGCCGAGCTCCGCGGTGGCACCCAGCGGCAGCACGTTGGCCACGTACTGGTCCGGACGAACGACGACCATCACGCCGTCGCGGGACAGGCCGCGTGTCTCGAAGATGTCGGCACCGGGAACCGTGCCGTAGACCTTTTCGTAGTCGGTGAGCCGGAACGGGCCGACCTCGGGCTTGAAGACCGCGGGGACGGCGTTGATGTCGATGTCCTCGTGCTTCTGCTGGTAGATGACCTTCACGTCGAACCAAGCGTCGGAATCCAGGCCCTCGGGCGTCGCGGCCAGCGGGGACTGCGGTGCGGTGGACAGCCACTGCGCCAGCTCTCCCACCGGGGATTCCGCCCCGGGTGCGGCCGGATCGGCGAAGACGTAGATGCGCCAGCGGCCGTCGGCGGTCGCGTGGTGGCCCAGCTGCATCGGGTTGGTGTCGCAGACCCGGGAGGCCATGGCCGACTTGAAGCGCTTGCCCACCGGGAAGCCGGCGGCCAGCTTTTGGTGCGTTGCCTCGCCGGTCAGCATGGAGGGCGCGTACTCGGTCATGAACCCGGCCGGGAACTCGGCGGTGCGCACGTAGAAGTCCTCGAGGTCCGAGGGGTTCTCGAAGTCCTCGGGCTTCTTGGCCATCATCGTGGACCATTCCTTGTCGAAGTCGATGAGGTTCTTGGCCACGACCTGGCGCTCGGCCGAGTAGGTGGACAGCAGGGACTCGGGGCTGCGGCCCTCGAGCACGTGGGCGAGCTTCCAGCCGATGTTGAAGCCGTCCTGCATGGAGACGTTCATGCCCTGGCCGGCCTTGGCGCTGTGGGTGTGGCAGGCGTCCCCGGTGATGAAGACGCGCGGGTTGCGGGTGCCGCGCTCCTCGGGCAGCACGTCGTCGAAGCGGTCGGTGAGGCGGTGGCCGACCTCGTACACGCTGCTCCAGGCCACGTTGCGCACATCGACGGTGTAGGGGTGCAGGATCTTGTTGGCCTTGGCGATGATCTGCTCGATGGTGGTCTTGCGCACCGCGCCGTTGTCGTCCTCTGGCACGACGCCCAAATCGACGTACATCCGGAAGAGGTGCCCGCCCTCGCGCGGGATGTGCAGGATCGAGCCGCCGTCGTGGGACTGGATGGCGCACTTGAGGCGGATGTCCGGGAAATCGGTGGAGGCCACGACGTCCATGACGCCCCAGGCGTGGTTGGCCTGGTCCCCGGCCAGGGTGCAGCCGATCGAGGAGCGGACCTTGGAGCGGGCGCCGTCGGCGCCGACCACGTACTTGGCGTTCACGATGCGCGTGGCCCCGGTGTCGGGCCCGGCGCTGCGCACGAGGGTGACCTTGACCGGGTAGTCGCCGGTCTCGGCGACCTCGAGGGTCTGGAAGTCCCAGCCGTAGTCGGCAACCAGGCGGGTGGGGGAGTTGTGGGCGACCTCGGCGAAGTAGTCCAGCACGCGGGCCTGGTTCACGATCAGGTGCGGGAACTCGCTGATGCCCACGGTGTCATCCAGGGCGCGGCCGCCGCGGACGATGTTTTCCGGGTTCTCGGAGTCGGGGCGCCAGAAGGCCATCTCGGTGATCCGGTAGGCCTCGGCGGTGATTGCCTCGGCGAAGCCGAAGGCCTGGAAGGTCTCGACGCTGCGGGCCTGGATGCCGTCGGCCTGGCCGATCTCCAGGCGTCCGCCGCGGCGCTCCACGAGGCGGGTGGTGATGTCGGGGAACTGGGAGAGCTGGGCGGCGGTGAGCATGCCGGCGGGGCCGGAGCCGACGATGAGCACGTCGACGTTCTCGGGCAGCTCCTCCGGACGGTTGATGCCGACGCCGGCTGCTGGCTTGATACGCGGGTCACCGGATACGTAACCGTGGTGGTGGAACTGCACGGGCTTTCCTCACTTCGTCGTGTTCTGTCTGCGGCCGCCGCTTGTGTTCTATATTTGAACACTGCATTCTATAGTCGAACTTTGGCCTGTGATGTAGAACTCTACGGCAAACGCGTCGCAGCTCACAAGTGCGGGTCGGGGACAAGACAAAAGACCCGCCCACCGTTAGGTGTGCGGGTCTCGCGGAACTCCAAATTTACTTCACATCAAGATCTGGGTTTGGAGTAAATTTGGAGTTGGACCAAAAGTTGCCTGTCCGATCCGCATGTCTCCGAATATGGAGGTGTGGCAGGCTGTGGAAGATCTTTCCCCGCACGGATCGGGCTTAAACGACAGCGGGGGGGCGGGGGGGGGGGCCCCCCCCCCCCCCGCGGGGGGGGGGGCGCGGC
>NZ_JBIXLN010000071.1:0-15173 GCF_045798555.1 Paeniglutamicibacter sp. MACA_103
ATAGGCAGCGTGGTGCTTGGAATGGTGCAGCTCCATGATCCGCGCCGAAATGCTCGGCTCCAGGGCCGCGTAATCGTACTGCAGCTCGGGCAAGGTATAAATAGCCAAAATGACTCCTCAACTCGTGTTTCGTGGACGTCCGGGCCCGGGATTTCCCGGAGGCCCTCAAGCGGTGAGCCGCGTATGCTCACCGATGCTGTGGTAGCCGCGCCGGTGGTACACCAGCGGGGCGGCGGTGGATTGGCCGGAAATGACTTCAAGCACCGAGGCGACAACGACGGTGGCCGGCCCGGCCGCAACGCGCGACTCGATGGAGCAGCGCATCGCCACTCCCACGCCGTGGATCAACGGCTCCCCGGTGGGCAGCTTCTCCCAGCCTGCCAGCTTCGCGAAGCGGTCCTCGCCGGGGCCGGCGAACAAGGCCGCCACGTCGGCGTTCCGCGCCGTCAAGAGGTGGACGAGGACGTGCTCGGCGTCCAGGATCGCCTTGGCGGCGCCCGAGCGCCGGGCGATGTTGAACGCCAGGTATGCGGGATCCGCCGAAACCGAGATCAGTGACGAGGCGGTGATTCCGACCGGTCCGCATGATCCGGCTGCCGTCACCACGGCAACGCCCGCGGGATGGTTGCCGAAGGCGAGGCGAAATTGATCCGCGATCGTGGCGGCCGGAAAATGGGTTTGCACGGCGGGTCGAGGTTCCTCTCTTCAGGGGGGCCGCCGGGTGTGGCGGGTTGCCCTGTTACTCCCCCACGCTAGAACCTCAACCTTGGTTGAGGTCAAATTGCGTTTCCTCGCGGAACAGGCTGGCGCCGCCCCGGCCGTCGGCGAGCCGGTCGTTGGGATTGACGAATCCGCATTCGGCCAGCGACAGGCAGCCGCAGCCGATGCAGCCACCCAGCCCATCGCGCAGCGACTGCAGCTGGTGGATCCGCTCCTGCAAGTCATCCCTCCATGCCGCCGAGACGGCCTGCCAATCCTCCTTGCGCGGCGTGCCGTCGGCGGGCAGCCCGGCAAAGAGCTCGGCGATCGAGCGCAGCGGGATGCCTGCCCGCTGGGCAGCCCTGATCACCGCCACGCGGCGCAGCACGCTGCGGTCGAAGCGCCGCTGGTTGCCGCTGGTGCGCCAGGAGGAAATCAACCCCTCGCGCTCGTAGTAGTGCAGCGCCGAGACCGCAACGCCCGACCTGTCGGCCAGCTGCCCCACGGAGAGGTCCTGCGAGGTTCCATCACCGGTATCCATGGCTCCATTCTCCCTTGTCGCGCAGGATCGTGCCCAAGGCGGCTCCCGCCGCGCGCCCGCCCCACCCGTCCGCCACCGGCTTTTGTGACGAATCCATTGAACGGCGGCCACGACATTTGAACGGTGTTCAAGTATTGTTCTTCGTGGCGCCCTCGCGGCGCAGCCACACCATAACCCGCACCCAGCCCACGAACGCCGAGGATTCCGCCATGACCACGCCCAGCCAGCACCTCGACGCACAATCCCCCGCCCGGATCGGCGCCCGCGACCTCGCACTCGTGTCGGTCTTCGCCGCCCTCATCGCCGTGCTGACACTGGTCCCGGCAGTGCCGGTGGGCGCCCTGGGCGTTCCGATCACCCTGCAGACCATGGGCGTGGCGCTCACGGCACTGATCCTGGGTTCGCTGCGCGGCGGCTCGGCCACGGCGCTGTACGTGCTGGTGGGCCTGGCCGGCGTGCCGATCTTTGCCAAGTTCTCCGGCGGTCTCGGCGCGCTCGCGGCACCCAGCGCCGGCTATCTCCTCGCCTTCCCGGTTGCCGCACTGGTGACCGGGGCGCTGGCCACCCTGGTGCTGCGCAAGGTGGCCCGCCGCCGCTTCATCTGGCTGTTCCTGGCGGCCATGGGCGGCTCGATCCTGGTGATCCACCCGCTGGGCATCCTGGGCATGAGCCTGAACGCGCAGATCCCGCTGGGCAAGGCCTTCATCCTCGACATGGCCTACTGGCCGGGCGACGTGGTGAAGAACCTGCTGGCCGCCGCCATCGCCGTCAGCGTCTTCAAGGCCTTCCCGGCCTTCGCCCGCCGCCGCTTCCAGGCCTAGGTTCCGCCGAGAGCGGCACGATTCGATCCACACCAGCAGCAGGGAATACCGTTAAGCGTGATCCGTTTCAACAACGCAGGACTCTCGGTGCCGGCCGACGACCCGGCACAGGCGCCGCGCACCATCCTGGCCCCGTGCACCCTCGAGCTCACCGAGCCGCGCATCGCCGTGATCGGTGCCAACGGGTCGGGCAAGTCCACGCTGCTGCGCATGCTCAACGGGCTGGTCTCGCCCTCGACCGGAACCGTCACCGTGCATGGCTTTGACACCGTCCGGCAGGCCAAGGCCGTGCGGCAACGCGTGGGCTTCCTCTTCACCGATCCGCTCTCGCAGCTGGTGATGCCCATCGTCGCCGAGGACGTCGAGCTCTCGCTCAAGGCCGGCCACCGGGACCGGAGGGCCCGCAGCGCAGCCGCCTTGGACGCGCTGGCCGCGCTGGGCCTGGAACACCTGGCGCAGCGCAGCATCTACGACCTCTCCGGCGGCGAGCGGCAGCTGGTCGCGCTGTGCAGCGTCCTTGCGGCGGGCCAGGACATCCTGGTGGCCGACGAGCCGACCACTCTGCTGGATTTGGCCAACAACGAACTGCTGCAGGCCACCCTGGGCGGCCTGCGCCAGCAGGTCATCTACGCGACCCACGACCTGGACTTCGCCGCGGCGGCCGACCGCGCGCTGCTGGTCGCCGGCGGCCGGGTGGTCTTCGACGGCGACGCGCCGGAGGCGGTGGCCGAATACCGCCGGCTGGTGCGCACCGGGAGCCTGGCCCCGTGAGCGCCTCGCACCAGATGCTGCTGGGGCACTACCTGCCCGGATCCAGCCCCGTGCACCGGGCCCCGCTGCTGGCCAAGTACCTGGTGGTGCTGGCGGTGGGGGCCGCGGTGCTCGCCTTTCGCATCCCCGCCGTCGGGCTCGGCGCGCTGCTTGCGGGCGTCGGGCTCTTTGCCCTGGCCGGTCCCCGGGTGCTGCGCGCCTGGGCCGCGCCGCTGCGCCAGCTCTGGTGGATCTTCGCGATCCTGGGCATCTACCAGTCGATCCTCAACACCCCGCTCTTCGCCCTCACCCTGCTTAGCGGCATGCTCGCGGTCATCCAGTGCGGGCGCCTGGTGCTGCTGACCACCACGCAGGCGGCCCTGCTGGACGGATTGGAGCGCGCTGCTGCCCCGGTCCGCCTGGTCGGCGGAAGCCCCGCCACCATCGCTCTGGCCGTGGCCCTGATGCTGCGCAGCATCCCGGCGATCGCTACCTCGGTGCAGGAGCTCTCCGACGCAGCCAAGGCCCGCGGCATCGGCCGCAACCCGGCGCCCCTGGCCGCACCGGTGGTCATCAACACCGTGGCCTACGCCCAACGCACCGCGGACGCGCTGGCCGCCCGCGGCATCATGGAGCGCAACTAGCCGCCGCCCCGTCCACCTCGCGCTCCTTGCCCACCCTTGGGATCAGGCAGTTCGCATCCGTTCGAGGCCGCGGGCGTGGCCAGGTAGCGCACCAGCACCAGCACCTTTTCGCCGCGAAGCAAAAGCCGCCGCGGCATGAGTCCGCCGAGTCAGCCGGTGGCCCCGCCGGCGAGAATCATGACAAATCCTTTTTCGGCGCAGCCGCTGCGGCACCCGCAACTATTTCGACGGCAGCATCGACGTCGCCACCGGTTTCATCCACCGGTTCCAGATAGAGGCGCACTCCGGCCAGGAGCCCGTCGCCGACGGTGAAGATCATGACGCCGCGCATCAGCTGCCGCGCACCGTCGACCCTGGTGCCGCGCAGCTCCCACTCGGTCCAGGCCGTCTCACCGTCGATGGCACGGCGGAGAACCTGCGCGCTGAGGTCCGGGATCCCGGCGAACATCCGGCCCCAATTGCGTCGGACCTGCGCGGCTCCGGTGAAGCCGCGGGCGGGGTGGGCGGGTGTCTCGTTTCGGTAGCCGGGGGCGAAGCAGGCTACGAGGGCGTCAAGATCGTGGGCGTTGACAGCGTCTTCCAGGCGGGACAGCAACGCCGCCAGGTCCAGGGTCGCAGGATTCTCCATGACAACTCCCATTTGATACAGCATGGTGTAAGCCAATACGAAGCATGGAAGCAATCATGCGCACAGTCAAGACCCTGCGAGGCTACGATTCCCGGGGCCGGCGCGTGGCTCCACTGAAAACCCGGGAGGCGATCCTTGTTGCTGCCGAGAAGCTGCTCCTGGCCCAGGCTACCCCGCGACCCCGATCGCCGCCGGCGCGCAGGTTTCGGTCGAGACCATCTACAAATCGTTCGGCGACAAACCTGGGCGGGGCCGGGCAATTTACGAACGCGGGTTGCGCGGCAGCGGCCCCGAGGCACCCCTTCGACCGCTCGGATGAGATGCCGCAGCACGCCGCCGACGCTCAGTCGCTCCTGGTCGTGTCGGGACGACTCACAACCGAGGTCGCGGCAACGCTGACCCCGATCCTGCTGCTGGTGCGCTCCGCGGCGGCCAGCGACGCGAACATCGCCGAGCTCCAAGCGCAGTCCGACCGCCAGCGTCTGGAGCGGATACAGCACAACGCGCGATTCCTGCAGGAGCGCGGGTACCTTCGGGGCGATGTGGGCTTCGACGAGGCCGTCGACGTCATGTGGTTGCACAGCTCGCCGGAAATCTACGAGCTCCTGGTGGTTCAGCGCGGCTGGGACACCGAGCGCTTTGCCCACTACGTGGCCGAATCCATGGCCGGCGCACTCGTGCGCCCGGCTTCTCCCATTTCCTGACCCGCCCGCGCAATACGGGCAGGTCACGGCGAAACCGAGGAGACGGCGCGCGACACGCCACCAAAAACCCGTGTGCGCACGTATTGTATGAACCATGAGTTTCAACGACGACGCACGACTGGATTCCGGCCGCATCAAGGACTCGCGCGGCCGCGGCCGCGGGGGCAAGATCGCCGCCGGCGGCGGCGGCATCATCGTGGTGCTGATTGCCGCGTTGCTGGGCATCAACCCCGACATGCTCACGCAGCTGGGGCTCGGCGGGGATCCGGGCATCGAGCAGGGCCCGGGCGAGACCGGCCCGTCGGCCATCGCCGAATGCCAGACCGGGGCCGACGCCAACGCCCGCACCGACTGCCGGATCCTGGCCACCACGCAGTCCCTGGACAGCTTCTGGCTCGACTACCTGCCGCAATACGACGTGCAGGTCCAACGGCCCGGGGTCGAGGTCTTCGACGGGCAGGTCAGCACGGAGTGCGGGACCGCGACCAGCGCGGTGGGCCCGTTCTACTGCCCCGCGGACCAGGTTGCCTACTTCGACACCGGATTCTTCGCCGACCTGAGCACCAACTACGGCGCCGACGGCGGGCCGCTGGCCGAGGAATACGTGGTGGCGCACGAGTACGGCCACCACATCCAGAACACCATCGGCACCCTGGCCGCCTCCCAGCAGGGCGGGACCGGGGCGACCTCCGGCGCGGTCCGCGTGGAGCTGCAGGCCGATTGCTTCGCCGGGATGTGGGCCGCACACGCGGCAAACACCAAGGACGCCAACGGGACCACCTTCATGGAACCGTTCACCAAGGCCGACCTGAAGTCGGCGCTTTCAGCGGCCTCCGCGGTGGGCGACGACAGGATCCAGGAGGCGGCCACCGGGCGGGTGAATCCCGAGGGCTGGACCCACGGCTCCTCTGCGCAGCGCCAGGCCTGGTTCCTGCAGGGTTATTCGACCGGGGACATCAACCAGTGCGACACGCTCTCGTCACGCAACCTGGACAAGCCGGGCACCTGAGCCCGCCATGCGAAAAGCGAGGTGCGTCTCCCCCAGGGGGAAACGCACCTCGCTTTTTCGCTGTCGCAGACTAGATGTTGAAGCCCAGGGCCCGCATCTGGTCGCGGCCGTCGTCGGTGATCCGCTCCGGACCCCACGGCGGCATCCAGACCCAGTTCAGCCGGTACGAATCAACGACCGACTCCAGTGCCTGGCTGACCTGCTCCTCGATGACATCGGTCAACGGGCAGGCCGCGGTGGTCAGGGTCATGTCGATGAGCAGTGCGCCGTCCTCGGCGTACTTCAGCCCGTAGAGCAGGCCCAGGTCGACGATGTTGACGCCGAGCTCGGGGTCGATGACATCCTTGAGCGCCTCTTCGACGTCCTCAAGCTCGGTTTCCGCCGACCCGCTGGTCGTTTCGTTCGATACGCTCATGACTAGGCCGGAACGTTCAGGAAGCGGTCGTAGCCCTCGTCCTCGAGGCGGTCGGCCAGCTCGGCGCCACCCTGCTCGGCGATCTTGCCGTCAACGAAGACGTGCACGAAGTCGGGCTTGATGTAGCGCAGGATGCGGGTGTAGTGCGTGATGAGCAGCGTGCCCATCTCGTTCTCTTCCTGGGCGCGGTTGACGCCCTCGGAGACGACCTTCAGCGCATCGACGTCCAGGCCCGAGTCGGTCTCGTCCAGGATGGCGAACTTCGGCTTGAAGAGCTCCAGCTGCAGGATCTCCACGCGCTTCTTCTCGCCGCCGGAGAAGCCCTCGTTGACGTTGCGCGAGGCGAACTCGGCATCGATCTTCAGCTTTTCCATGGCGCTCTTGACGTCCTTGGTCCAGGTCCGCAGCTTCGGGGCTTCCCCGTCGATGGCGGTCTTGGCGGTGCGCAGGAAGTTCGTCATCGAGACGCCCGGGACCTCGACCGGGTACTGCATGGCCAGGAACAGGCCGGCGCGTGCGCGCTCGTCGACGCCCATCTCCAGGACGTCGGCACCATCGAGGGTGATCGAGCCGGAGGTGACGGTGTAGCGCGGGTGCCCGGCGATGGTCGAAGCCAGCGTCGACTTGCCCGAGCCGTTGGGGCCCATGATGGCGTGGGTCTCACCGGTCTTGATGGTGAGGGAAACGCCCTTGAGGATTTCCTTGCTGCCCTGCTCGGTCTCGATGGAGACGTGCAGGTCCTTGATTTCCAGAGTAGACATGCCTTGAGTCCGTTCTCTTTCCGTGAAGTCGATGTGGATCGACGAAGTTTTTGTGTTGGTGGGGGGAAAAGCCTGGATTAGCTGTCCGTGGCGGCGAGCTCGCGCTCGATCGTCTCGGCCAGGCGTTCCTCGATCTCCGGAACCCGGATCTGCTGCACGATCTCGTTCAGGAAGCCGCGCACCACCAGGCGGCGCGCGGTCTTCTCGTCGATGCCGCGGCTCATCAGGTAGAAGAGGTGCTCGTCGTCGAAACGGCCGGTCGTCGAGGCGTGTCCGGCCCCGTCGATCAGGCCGGTCTCGATTTCCAGGTTCGGCACCGAGTCGGCGCGTGCGCCCTCGGTGAGCACCAGGTTGCGGTTGGCCTCGTAGGAGTTGGTCCCCTTGGCTTCCTTGCGGATCAGCACGTCCCCGACCCACACGGTGTGTGCGTCCTTGCCCTGCAGCGCGCCCTTGTACAACACGTTGGACTTGCAGTTCTCGGTGGCGTGGTCCACGAACAGGCGGTGTTCCAGGTGCTGTCCGGCATCCGCGAAGTACAGCCCGAAGAGCTCCACCTCGCCGCCCTGGCCGTCAAAGTGCGCCGAAGGCGTCAGACGGACCAAGTCGCCGCCGTAGGTCACGGCGATGTGCTTCAGGTGGCCGTCCTTGCGGACCTTGGCCAGGTGCGAGGAAGCGTGGATCGCGTCGTCGGCCCAGGCCTGCAGCGAGATCACGGTCAGCTTGGCGCCTTCGCGGACATCGATTTCGATGTTCTGCGCCAGCACTGCGGAACCGACGTGGTCGATGACCACGACGGACTCGGAGTTGGCCTCGGCGACGACCACGAGGTGGCTGGCGGCCGCCTCGGTGGAGGTGCCGGTGTAGGTGAGCGTGACCTGTTCGCCGCTGGAGTTCGCGGGAATGGTCAGCACCTTGGCCTCGGCCGCGTGCTTCCAGGCGTTGGCCGAGATGCGGTCCTCCGGGATGCCGGCGGAACCGACGCGGGCGTCGGTCATCGCAACGGTTTCCAGGGTGGAGGCCTTGGCGCCGGCGACGGTCAGCTCGGGGGCAACCCCGGCCAGCACGTTCTTGTGCAGGCCTCCCATGCGCTTGAGCGGGGTGAAGCGGAAGTCCTCTTCACGTCCGGTCAGCGCCGGGAAGTCCTCGACGTTGTAGCTGGTCTTGCGACCGGCGCGCGAGGAGTCCGGGACGCCGGCCCCGCCGCCGTGGCTGTGCGCCTTGGCTGCGTCGCCGCCCAACGGCGAGGCTGCTACTTCTGCTTCGTTCAACGGCGAGAGGTTCTCGCCCTCTTCGGTGAAACCGGAAATGCTGGGTGCACCGATACGGGCCTTTTCGCCCGTTGAGTGAGTTGCGGTATCAGTCATGATTAACCGACGGATCCTTCCATCTGCAGTTCAATGAGGCGGTTCAGTTCCATGGCGTACTCCATCGGGAGCTCGCGGGCGATCGGCTCGACGAAGCCGCGCACGATCATGCCCATGGCTTCCTCTTCGGTCATGCCGCGGCTCATCAGGTAGAAGAGCTGCTCCTCGGACACGCGTGAAACGGTGGCCTCGTGGCCCATGGTCACGTCGTCCTCGCGGACGTCGATGTACGGGTAGGTGTCCGAACGCGAGATCTGGTCGACCAGCAGCGCGTCGCACTCGACCGAGTTGCGTGCGCCCTTGGCGCCCTCGCGGACCTGGACCAGGCCGCGGTAGGCGGCGCGGCCGCCGTTGCGGGCCACCGACTTCGAAACGATCTTCGAGGAGGTGTTCGGTGCGATGTGGACCATCTTGGAACCGGTGTCCTGGTGCTGGCCCTCGCCGGCGAAGGCGATCGACAGGGTCTCGCCCCGGGCGTGCTCGCCGACCAGGTAGACGGCCGGGTACTTCATGGTGACCTTGGAACCGATGTTGCCATCGACCCACTCCATGGTTGCGCCCTCTTCGCAGACGGCGCGCTTGGTCACCAGGTTGTACACGTTGTTCGACCAGTTCTGGATCGTGGTGTAGCGGACGCGGGCGCCCTTCTTCACGATGATTTCCACGACGGCCGAGTGCAGCGAGTCCGAGGTGTAGATCGGGGCGGTGCAACCCTCGATGTAGTGCACGTAGGAATCCTCGTCGGCAATGATGAGGGTGCGCTCGAACTGGCCCATGTTTTCCGTGTTGATGCGGAAGTATGCCTGCAGCGGGATCTCCACGTGGACGCCCTTGGGGACGTACACGAAGGAACCGCCGGACCAGGTCGCGGTGTTCAGCGAGGCGAACTTGTTGTCGCCCACCGGGATGATCGTGCCGAAGTACTCCTTGAAGATGTCCTCGTGCTCGCGCAGCGCGGTGTCGGTGTCAAGGAAGATGACACCCTGCTTCTCAAGGTCTTCACGCAGCTGGTGGTAGACCACCTCGGACTCGTACTGGGCAGCGACGCCGGAAACCAGGCGCTGCTTTTCGGCCTCGGGGATGCCGAGCTTGTCGTACGTGTTCTTGATGTCCTCGGGCAGGTCCTCCCAGCTGGTGGCCTGCTTCTCCGTGGAGCGCACGAAGTACTTGATGTTGTCGAAGTCGATGCCCGAGAGGTCGGCGCCCCAGGTAGGCATGGGCTTGCGATCGAAGTACTTCAGGCCCTTCAGGCGCATGTCCAGCATCCACTGGGGCTCGGACTTGAGCTCCGAGATGTTGCGGACAACGTCCTCGCTGATGCCGCGGCGCGCATTGGCACCCGCGTCGTTCTTGTCGCTCCATCCGTACTCGTAATTACCGATTCCATGGAGTTCTGGGTTCTTCTCCAGGATCTCGGTAATCACGCCGGCGTCGGGGGACTCCTGTGCAATCTGATCCGTCATCGCGGCCTCTCCTGCTTCGTGATCTTGATTCGAGTTCTCTTCTCAGCTCGCTGAGGAGTTTGGTTCCGGCCCACGGGGACGTGGGTCGTACACACATGCCCGCCGCTGGCAAGTGTCGAGAGCCTTCGCACATCGACACCCAGCAGACGGGAAAAGGCCTGGGTTTCCATCTCGCAAAAGACGGGGAATTCCCGGGCCAAATCTTGGATGGGGCAGTGCCCCTGGCACAGCTGGACGCTGAGCATGGTTGCGGTCGGCGAATCCGCGCCAACCTTGCGGGTCGAGGCAACGAAGCCGTCCGCGCTGAGCGCCTCGCTCAGCGCCTCGGCGCGTTCCTCGAGGCCCTCGATGTCGGCCACCGCGGGACGGTAGCGCCGTTCCATGGCGGCAAAGCGGCGGGCGGCGAAGGCCTCGACGGCTGCCGGTCCGGCGGCCCGGCCAAGTTCGGCCAGTGCATCGGTGGCGATGTCCAGGTAGTCGTTGCCCATTTTGGTTTGGCCGCGGTGCGAGAGCACGTAGCGGCGTGAGGGCCGGCCGGCGCCGGTGCGCTGGTTGGCCACGAGCTTGACCTCGACGAGCCCCTGCTTGGAGAGCGCGTCAAGGTGGCGGCGTACGGCAGCAGGGGTAAAGCCCAGTCGCTCGCCCAGTTCGGCGGCGCTGACCGGGCCGTCTTCCAACACGGAATACAGGACTCGGTCGCGGGTGCGTTCTTCGGCTTCCCCTGTCGCGGGAATGTTGTGCGCCAGGGCGTCGCCGACCGGCACTGTCTGATTCGATGAATACACAACACAAGCATGCGCTAATCCAGCCAGCCCGTCTAGTAAGGCACTGCTTACCTCGCCGCGGGCGTAACCCGGCGGCACCGGATCGCCCGCCGGGGAGACCGGCGCCACACCACGGCCGCCACATCTTCTACCTGACATAGAATAGCCGGGTGTCCAATGTGTCTCCAAGCCTCGTGATCGAGGACTTGCTCAAAGATTTCGGCCCCGTCCCCGCCCTGGACGGCCGCATGATGCGCGTGCTGTACGGCATCAGCCTCACCGCCGATCCCGGAACCGTCACCACCCTGCTGGGTTCCAACGGCGCCGGGAAGTCCACCACCCTGGCCTGCGCACAGGGCCTGCTGCGCCCCAACGGCGGAACGGTCCGCCTGCTGGGCGAGGATCCCTACGGCGCCAGCCCCGCACTGCGCTCGCGCGTGGGAGTGATGCTGCAGGACGGCGGGCTGCCGCCCTCGCTGCGCCCGATCCCGCTGCTGCGCCATGTCGCCTCGTTCTACCGGCGCCCTGCGGACATCGACGCCCTCATCGAGCGCCTGGGCATCAACGAGTTCGCCACCACCTCCATCCGCCGGCTCTCCGGCGGGCAGAAGCAACGCGTGGCGCTGGCCTCCGCCCTGGCCGGGAACCCGGAGGTGGTCTTCCTTGACGAGCCAAGCGCCGGCTTGGACCCGCAGTCGCGCCAGGTGGTCTTCGAGCTGATCGGCGAACTGCGCGAAGCCGGAATGTGCATCGTGCTGACCACGCACCTCATGGAGGACGCGCAGAAGCTTTCGGACTACGTCTACATCATCGACGAGGGGCGCAACGTGGCCCAGGGAACCGTCTCGGAGCTCACCGCCCACGCCGCCCACGAGGCCCCGGCGCAGGCAGTGACCTTCACCGCCGCGGCGGCCATGATGCTGCCCCCGTTGCCCGCGCACCTCAGCCTCGCCGAGGGCTCCCCCGGGCACTACCGCCTTGACGGGGTCCGCTCCCCCGGGGACCTGGCGGAACTGACCACGTGGTGGACCCGCGAGGGCATCCTGCCCCACGCGCTGACCATGCAACCGCGCACGCTTGAAGACGTGTTCCTGGAGATTGCCGACAAGGGAAACAATGCCAACTAGTACCCAGGCCGCGCCCGTGGCCGCCAACGCGCAGGGAACGCTGCGGCGCATCGCGCTGCAGGGCCGCTACGAGACCCTGGGCATGATCAGCAACGGCGAACAACTCGTCGTTGCCGTGGTCCTGCCGCTCATGGCCCTCTTCGGGCTGGTCTTCACCGACCTGCTCAAGGACGTCGCCGCCAATCCCATCGACGCCGCGGCCCCCGGCGTGCTGGCGCTGTGCGTGGTGTCCACCGCGTTCACCGGGCAGGGCATCGCCACCGGATTCGACCGCCGCTACGGGGTGCTGCGCTTCCTCTCGACGACCCCGCTGGGACGTGCCGGGCTGATCTACGGCAAGGTCATGGCCGTGCTGGTGGTTTTGTTCCTCCAGGTCGTGGTCATCGGCGGCACCGCCCTGCTGATGGGGTGGCGGCCGGCGCCCGCGGGCATCGGCTGGGCCGTTGCGCTGATGGTTCTCGGCGCGGCGGCGTTCACGGCCCTCGGCCTGCTGGTCGCCGGCACCGTGCGCCCCGAGGCCACCCTGGCCATCACCAACCTGGCCTGGGTCCTACTGGCCGCGGTCGGGGGCATCCTGTTCCCCAGCACCCGGGCACCTGCATACCTGCAGCCGATCGTCGACCTGCTTCCCTCCGCCGCCCTGGGCGATTCCCTGAGGGCGGCCCTGATCGCCGGAACCGGCTCGGTTTCCGGAATCCTCATCCTGCTGGCATGGACAATCATTGCCGGTTTCGCCGCCACCCGCTGGTTCAAGTGGAACTAGAATCCTGGAGCACAACACCATGAGCACGACCTCCCCCGCCACCAACAGGTGGACGGACAAGTTGCCCGCCACCGTGAACAACACGGTGCACCGCCTGGCCATTGCGTCCCTCGCATCCCAGATCGGCATCATCGTCACCGGCGGCGCCGTCCGCCTGACCAAGTCGGGGCTGGGCTGCTCGCAATGGCCCAACTGCATGCCCGGGTCCATGACCCCGGTTGCCGAAATGGGCATCCACGGGCTCATCGAGTTCGGCAACCGCCTGCTCACCTTCATCCTGGCGGCCATCGCGGTGGCGATGATCGTGTCGATCTGGCGCATGCGCACGGAACACAAGACCATCTACCGCCTGTCGATCGCGCTGCTCGCCGTGATCCCCGCCCAGGCGCTCATCGGCGGCATCACCGTCTGGTCCAACCTGAACCCATGGGTCGTGTCCCTGCACTTCCTGGTCTCGGCCGCCCTGGTCATGGCCGCGACGCTGCTGGTCAACCGCACCGGGGCGCTGCGCCGCGGCGAGACCTCGCTGGGCGCGCCCGCCGGCGCCACGCAGCGCTTCCTGGCCTGGACCGTTTTCGCCACCTCCGCGCTGGCCCTGGTGCTGGGCACCATCGTCACCGGCACCGGTCCGCACGCCGGCGACGCCGACGCCCCGCGCCACATGTTCGACCCGTACATCGTCACCCGCATCCACGTGGTCCCGGTCTACCTGCTGGTGATCGCCACCGTGGTGGCCCTGGTGCTGGCATTCCGCCACGCCTCGGATGCGAAGCTGCGCACGCCCCTGCTGCTGCTGGCCGGCGTCGTGCTGCTGCAGGGTGTCATCGGCTACGTCCAGCACTTCACCGGGCTGCCGATCGCCCTGGTGCTGGCCCACATGCTCGGCGCCTCGCTGCTGGCCGCTGCCGCGGTGAACGTCTGGGACCGGACTACCGCAAAGTTCCCCTTCTAGACGCACCGACCCCGTCCGGCAACAAACGCCCGCCTGCATCGCGCAGGCGGGCGTTTTGCGTTCTGTCGGCTTCTCGCAGGGCCTCCCGGCCGGGTCGCGGGACCTGCCAGGCGATGCGCCGACCGGATGTGGAACCCGGCCAAGGGACCCAGCGCCGGGCCGGCCGGGATCGCGGCCGGGAACAAGAAGGCGGCCCGCCCGGGTTTCCCCGTGCGAGCCGCCGTCAATGCGTTGGTGCCTGGATTGGCGTCATTCCTAGAAGAGCGGGCCGCCCACGAACGGATCGATGGCCAGGGCCACGAAGACGAGCGTCAGGTACGTGATGGAGATGTGGAAGACCTTCATGGCCTTCTTGTTCATGTCCGCCGGTTCGTGGTCGCGCTGCGCCTCGCGGTAGAGCACGTGGCACTCGTAGACGAACCACAGGCCCGAGACGCCGGCAAGCACGGTGTAGACGATGCCGGCGTAGCCCATCGGCACCAGCAGCAGCGAGCACGCCAGCGTGGCCCAAGCGTACAGGACAACCTGCACCGAGACCCGACGGGCGCTGGAAATCGCACCGAGCATCGGCACGCGTGCGGCGTTGTAGTCGTCGGCGTACTTCATGGACAGCGGCCAGTAGTGCGGCGGGGTCCACAGGAAGATGATGAGGAACAAGATGATGGCGGGCCATTCAATCTTGTTGGTCACGGCGGCCCAGGCAATCAGCACCGGCATGCAGCCGGCGATCCCGCCCCACACGATGTTCTGGGCGGTGCGGCGCTTGAGGATCAGCGTGTAGAGCACCACGTAGAAAAGGATCGCGGCCAGGCCGAGGGCGGTGGTCAGCGGGTTGGTCCCGAACCAGAGCACGGCCAGCGAGGCGAAGGCCAGGAGATAGGAGAAGACCAGCGCCTCGCGCGGGGTGACCTCGCCGGTGACCAGCGGGCGCCCCTTGGTGCGCTTCATGACCTTGTCCATGTCGCGGTCGATGTAGCAGTTGAAGGAGCCCGAGGCCCCTGCCGCCATGGCACCGCCCAGCAACGTGGCAATCACGAGGGAAATCGAAGGGAAACCGCGCTCGGCGAACATCATGGTCGGCAACGTGGTCACGAGCAGGAGCTCGATGACGCGCGGCTTCGTCAGGGCCACATAGGCTTTGGCCTTTCGCGAAACGAAGTCGCCAACCGATTCATTCGGCTGACGAGCTGCACGGGCCCTCGTTGCGGAGTCAACGGACACGGTCTTCACAGACATCTACTCAGTTCTACGGGGGTAATAAGGACAATCACCCTCTAGCATACCCTTTTACAGCGCGTAGAAATGGGTCGCGATCCTCGGGTGCGGACGACACGCGGGCGCGCCCGGCCGCTCGGTCGGACCCCAATAGTTTTCGCCATGCCTCAACAAGCGGTCTCAAACGGGCATTTTCGGGCCCAATGGCGCTAAGCTGGAAGCGTTGCGCCGCCGCCGAAACTGTCCTGTCAACCACCGGACGGACGGCGGCGTTGTGCTTACAGGGCAGGACGCCGGCGCAACCAACAGACTTTGAAATGCACACCGTACAGGGAGGACCCACAACGTGGCGCCACTAGCAGACAACAGCGAATTCGCTTGGACCGATCTTGACCAGCGAGCCGTCGACACCGCCCGCGTGCTCGCCGCGGATGCGGTCGAGAAGGTAGGAAACGGACACCCCGGCACGGCGATCTCGCTGGCCCCGGCCGCGTACCTGATCTTCCAGCAGCACCTGCGCCACGACCCGTCCGACCCGGCCTGGATCGGCCGC
>NZ_JBIXLN010000072.1:0-15111 GCF_045798555.1 Paeniglutamicibacter sp. MACA_103
CGGCCGAGGAAACGATGCGCGACTGTTCCACCAGGCGGTGGGTGGTCTGCTGCACGTGCTCGACCACGGTGGTGTTGACGTCGCGGATGCCGTTGCGCCGGGCGGTGATCACCGACGGGGTGATGTGCTCGACGAGGTCGCGGATGAAGCCCGGGGGCATGGTTCCGCTTTCCACCGAGTCGATGGTGGCGGTCACCGCGCCGCAGGAGTCGTGGCCCAGCACCACGATCAGCGGCACCTCCAACATGGCCACCGAGTATTCCAGGGAGCCCAGTGCGGCCGAGTCGATCACGTGGCCGGCGGTGCGCACCACGAAGACGTCGCCCAATCCCAGGTCGAAGATGATTTCGGCGGCGAGACGGGAGTCCGAGCAGCCGAAGATCACGGCGAAGGGGTGCTGCTTGTCCACCAGGAACTGGCGGCGCAGCGCATCCTGGTTGGGGTGGTCGGTGTGACCGGCCACGAAGCGGGAATTGCCTTCGCGCAATTTCCGCCATGCCTGTGCGGGAGTCAGGGCAACGTGGTCGACGGGGACGTCGGATTCATTCATGTTTTTTAGCTTAGACGCCCCGGCCAACCGCGCATGCACGTCCTACGCTTCGTGAAGTCCCGCACTTGCCGGTTCTACGGGGCGCGCCGGGCGGGTCCATTGTGGCGCATCTCTCACTTTTGCCCCGTTTCCGATGCCCGGCGGCGGAAGGGCTAGTTGGCGGGGATCTCCTGCTGGGCCAGGCGGGCCAGCGACTCAAGGGTGTCCATGCCGCTGTCGCTGGTCAGCACGATGGTAGATTTCCCGCGCGTGCCGATCAGGGTCCGGGACTTGTCCTTGGTGCGCAGCTCCCAGTCGGTCCCGTCCACGGCGTGGGTGCCGGCGGGCGAGGCGTTCTCGGTCACCGCGGCCAGCCAGGACGGGTTGGCCCCGGCGGTCTGCTTGACCCAGACGAACTCGTCGTCCTTGGTGACGACGCCGAATTCCCAGAACTTGATGCCGTCGACGTTCCCGGTGATCCAGCGCGCGAAGTTCACGTAGTCGCCCTCGGGCAGGTTCGGGGCCCAGGGGGTGAAGTCTGCGTCCACGGCGGCCTGAGAGGCGACATCGGCGACATCGACCGGTGCACGGAAGTTCTCGGCCTTGTTCGCCGGGTTGATCAGGATGACGGGGATCGCCACGGCGACGGTGAGCAGCACCGAGATGATCATGCCCTTGAGCGTCTGGTTGGCGCGCTTGGCCTGCGAGGGGGTCAGGACCGGCTTGACGGGCTCCGGTGCGGCGGCCGGCGCCGAGTCCGGTGCCCCCGCGGGCAGGGCGGCATCCACGGGTTCCGGGGTGCTGGCGCTTGCGGGGGATGCGGGGGTTGCGGCGGGGCCTTCGGGGTGTTCACTCACCCCTCCATTCTCGCCCATCCGCCGCACAGAATCTAAACGGGCGGGCGGCCGGCCCCGGACGCGGCCGGAGGCGTAACGCAAGTCGTGGCCGAAAGGGACTAATCGGCCCCGGGAGATATGATGGAACCTGTTGGCCCCCGGCAAACGAACAGATCTCAACGACGAGGAAGACCGTGACTGAAGCCACGAATTTTGCCCACCTGTCCCCACGACTGTCTGTCAGCGACGCGTCACCCGACCGCAACCTGGCCCTTGAGCTGGTGCGCGCCACCGAGGCCGCAGCCATCGCCTCGAGCCCCTGGGTCGGATTCGGCGACAAGAACGCCGCCGACGGCGCGGCCGTCGACGCCATGCGCTCGCTGCTGTCCACCGTCTCCTTCAACGGCGTCGTCGTCATCGGCGAGGGCGAGAAGGACGAAGCCCCGATGCTGTTCAATGGCGAACGCGTGGGCGACGGAAACGGCGCCGAATGCGACGTTGCGGTCGACCCGATCGACGGCACCCGCCTGGCGGCCCTGGGCATCAACAACGCCCTCTCGGTCCTGGCCGTGGCCGACCGCGGCTCCATGTTCGACCCCTCCGCGGTCTTCTACATGGAAAAGCTGGTCACCGGTCCCGAAGCCGCAGAGCTGGTCGACCTGCGCCTGCCGGTCAAGCAGAACCTGCACCTGATTGCCAAGGCCAAGGGCAAGAAGATCAACCAGATCACCGTGTGCATCCTTGACCGCCCGCGCCACGCGGGACTGGTCGACGAGATCCGCGCCGCCGGTGCGCGCACCAAGTTCATCATGGACGGCGACGTCGCCGGCGCCATTGCCGCCACCCGCGAGGGCACCGGAGTGGACGTACTCATGGGCATCGGCGGAACGCCCGAGGGCATCGTCACCGCCTGCGCCATCAAGTCGCTCGGCGGCATCATCCAGGGCCGCCTGTGGCCCACCGACGACGACGAGAAGCAGAAGGCCATCGACGCCGGCCACGACCTGGACCGCGTGCTGACCACCAACGACCTGGTGACCAGCGACAACTGCTACTTCGCCGCCACCGGCATCACCGACGGCGACCTGCTGCGCGGGGTGCGCTACAAGAACGGCCGCATCCACACCCAGTCGATCGTGATGCGCTCGAAGTCGGGCACCATCCGCTTCGTCGAGGGCGAGCACCAGTCCGACAAGTGGGAAGCCTACACGCGCTAGGACCCACCGCGGCCCCGGCCGCTTAACGCCTCGGGGCCCGACAGGAAGTGATTCCTGCCGGGCCCCGAGGCGTTTTTGCCTTGTTGGACTAGGAGAGCGGCTGCGGGGTCACGGCGAAGGCGCGACCTGCCGCGTTGGCGCTGCGCCGCGCCATGGCGGGGGCCTCGTTGGCGCCGATGAACAGCGAATCGCCGCGGCGCAACAGTTCGTCCCCGCGCGGGGTGTCGATGAGCACCTCGCCGTCGACGCAGAGCACGATCACCGGGCCGTTGGCCGCCACCGGCACGTCCCCGCCGCCCATGTCGGCCGCATCGGCGACGGCGTCCAGCTCGATGTGCTGGAGCTGGAACTCGGCAAAGGGCGGGGTGAAGACCTGCTGGCCGTACATGGTCTGAACCGGTTCCAGGTGCGGGACGCCCAGGACCTCGAAGCGGCTGATGCGCAGCAGCTCGGGCACGTCGATGTGCTTGGGCGTCAGCCCGCCGCGCAGAACGTTGTCGGAGTTGGCCATGACCTCCACGCCCAGCCCGCGCAGGTAGGCGTGCACGTTTCCGGCATCCAGGTAGATTGCCTGCCCGGGTTCCAGCACCACCAGGTTCAGCAGCAGCGAGACCAGCACGCCGACGTCGTTGGGGTAGTGCTCGTTGATGCGCGGCAGCTCCGCCAGCGAGGGGTGTTCGGCCAGCGCTGGGTTCGCCTCGATGGCGGCGACAGCGGCCGGCACCAGGTTGCCCGGTTCCGGGGTCCCGCCCAGCAGGTAAGCGCAAGTCGAGCTCAATGCCTCGGCCTCGTCGGGGTTCGAGAGCAGCGAGGCGATCTTCTGGCAGGTTTCGGCCGCCTCGGCATCCATCGCGGCGCCCAGGGCGTCGAAGAGCCCGGCGGTTTCGGCGGGGGAGCGGAAGCCGCTCAGGGCCGCGAAATCGGTGAGCGCGTAGATCATTTCCGGCTTGTGCGAGCCGTCGCGGTAGTTCCGGTGGGGCGCATCGGCGGGCAGGCCGGCGGCGTTTTCCGCCGCGAACCCGGCGGCCGCCTGCTCGGCGGAGGGGTGGACCTGGATGGAAAGCGGCTTGCCAGCGGCCAGCAGCTTCATCAGGAACGGCAGCCGGCCGTAGGCCCCTGCGACTTCGGGGCCCAGCAGCCCTTGGGGGTCGGCGGCGATCAACCGGTCCAGGTCGACGGCCTCGCCGCCCTCCTGGCCGTCGAAGGCCCGGGAAGGCGCGGAGGGGTGGGCCCCGAGCCACATCTCGGCTTCCGGCTTGCCGCTGGGCGCGGTTCCCAGCAGCCCGGCAATGGCGCCGGTGGATCCCCAGGCATAATCACGGATGGTGTTTGTCAGGCGATACATCGTAGTCCTTAGGGCGTTGGGCGGCCGTGCGGCCGTGGCCGGGTTAGGGCACCGAGCATTCGTTGTTGTTGGCGGCAATCTTTGAGAGCAGGTCGGTGCGGCCGATTTGTTCGAGGGTGACCAGGTAGGCCTCGTCCAGCTTCGAGCCGTCGGGCTGGGCAGTGGGAGCGTCGGAGGGCGCCGTGTTGATCTTGCCCGGCTGGGTGTTGCGCTTGGTCCCGGAGTCCTTGGTCGACTTGGCCGGCGCGGAGGACTCCTTGGCCTTGGCCGATTCACCGGTCGCCGACGTGGTCTTCTTGGCCGCGGATTCGGACTGCGCGGCGATGAGCCCCTCGATGCGGGAGTGGATCTCGTCGAAGTCGGGGTAGGTGGAGAACTTGTCGCCGGCCGAGCCGAAGTCCGGTGCGCCGAGCGTCAGCCGCTTGAACGGGGTCTGCCGGGCCTTGTCGGCCAGGTTCAGGAAGGAACCGAGCTGCTGCTGCGGGATGTCGGTCTCCACCAGCTGTTCGCCCGCGTCCATGATCGAGGTGAAGCGCGTGAGCATGGTCTTGGGGCTGAACTGGGAAATCATGGCCTGCTGCAGGCATTGCTGGCGGGCGATGCGGTGGTAGTCGGTGGTGAAGTCGCGGGAGCGGGCAAACCACAGGGCCTGCTTGCCGGTGAGCGTCTGCTTGCCGGGGGCGAACCAGTGGGTGTTCACCGAGGAGTTGGGCCAGTACTTGCCGTTGTAGGGGACCCAGCCGCCCGAATCGACGGTGACCCCGCCCATGGCGTTGATGAACCCGGCGAACCCGGCCATGTCGATCATCACGTACGCCTGGACCTTCAGGCCCGTGGTGCCCTCGATGGCCTCCATGGTGGCCTGTGCGCCGGGGTTTGCGACCCCGGGGTACAGGTCGGCGTGGTTGTCGGTGGCGTTGCGGTAGATCGCGTTGAACAGGCACTCGTCCCCGCAGTCGTACCCATTGGGGTACACCTCGCGCATGGGGGAGTCGGCGGAGAACTGCGCGTTCTGCAGGTTGCGGGGGATGGAGATCAGCAGCGACTTGCCGGTCTTGGCGTCGACCGAGAGCAGCGACATCGAGTCGGTGCGCACGCCCTCGCGGTTCCCGGCCGAGTCGGCGCCGAACACCGCGATGTTGTAGCGGCCGTCGACCGGCTTGAAGGCGGGTCCGGCGGAGAAGACGCTGGAGATGGTCTCGCGGCCCTTGTTCAGCACGAAGGCGCCGTAGCCCAGGGACCCGCTGATCGCCAGGGCCAGCACCAGCAGCGTGGCGGTCAGGCCGATCCGCGCCCCCGGGGCCAGGTACCTGGGGCGAATGATCGCCAGCGTGTTCAGGAACATCAGCAGCCAGCCGGCCGCCAGCACCACCAGCACCAGCGAGGCGCCCAGCTGCACCCAGCCCTGGGCGAAGAAGCCCAGCAGCCAGTCGCGCTTGAGCAGCGCGAGGGCCAGCACCAGGATGAGCAGCGCCCAGCAGGCGATGGTGACGCGCATGACGAACCCGCCCAGGGCGCGATTCCCGGAAACCCATTGGGCGCTGCCGGGGAAGAACGTGGTCAGCAGCAGCAGGAACAGTGCGCGCTTGGAGCGCACCGGTGCCGGTGCCGAGACGGGATCCGGGAGCAGGTCGGGGTTGCGGGAGGAACGGCGGGTCGCTGTCATAGGGGTCCTTACGTGCCGGGGGTTTCGGAGGCCACGGCGGCTCGCAGGGCGGCGCCCTTGTCGGCCGCGACCTGGCGCAGCTCGGCGGCGAAGGCAATGAGCTTTTCCTGCAGGGACGCGGCGAGCTCGTCGGTTCCGGTGGCGAGCATGCGCACGGCCAGCAGGCCGGCGTTGCGCGCCCCTCCGATGGAGACGGTGGCGACCGGGACGCCGGCGGGCATCTGGACGATGGAGAGCAGCGAGTCCATGCCGTCGAGCGTCTTCAGTGGCACCGGCACGCCGATGACCGGCAGCGGGGTCACCGAGGCGAGCATGCCCGGCAGGTGGGCGGCTCCGCCGGCGCCGGCGATGATCACGCGGATGCCGCGGGTGTGCGCGTCCTTGCCGTAGGCGATCATGTCCTCGGGCATGCGGTGCGCGGAGACGACGTCGGCCTCGAAGGGGATGGAAAATTCGCGCAGGGCCTCGGCTGCCAGCTTCATGACCGGCCAGTCCGAGTCGGATCCCATGACCAGGGAAACCAGGGGTGCGGTGGTGCTCAAGATGCTTGTCCTTCGGTGGTGGCGGTGGTGGATGCGGCCGCGGAGGGCACGCCGTCACGGATCATCGAGGCCACGGCGTCGGCGCGGGCGCGCAGCGAGTCAACCGACTCGCCGGGCTCCGACACCACGTTGACGTGGCCGATCTTACGTCCCGGACGAACCGACTTGCCGTAGGCGTGGACCTTCACGCGCGGCTGCGCGGCAAGCGCGGCGGCGAAGGCACCGTAGAGGTCCTGGTTCGCCCCGCCGAGGTAGTTCTTCATCACGGTGGTCTCGGCCAGCGCGTCGGTGGCACCCAGCGGCAGGTCGAGGACCGCGCGCAGGTGCTGCTCGAACTGGCTGGTGATCGACCCGTTCATGGTCCAGTGCCCGGTGTTGTGCGGGCGCATGGCAAGTTCGTTGATGACGAACCCGGCGCCGGTGCCGGGGGTCTCGAAGAGCTCGGCGGCCATCACGCCGGTGACGCCGAAGGCCTCGGCAATGCGCAGGGCCGCTTCTTCGGCTGCCGCCTCGACGACCGGGTCCAGCCCGGGTGCCGGGGCGATGACCTCGTCGCAGACGCCATCGACCTGGATGGTGTGCACCACCGGCCAGGCCTTGGCCTCGCCACTGGGGTTGCGGGCGACCAAGGCGGAGAGTTCGCGGGTGAAGGCGACCTTGTCCTCGGCCAGCAGGGCGCCGTTGCCGAACCAATCGGCCGCGTCGCGGGCTTCCTGTACGTCATCGATCATGCGCACGCCCTTGCCGTCGTAGCCGCCGCGCGGGGTCTTGAGCACGATCGGCCAGCCGATCCGCTCGCCGAAAGCCACCAGCTCCTCAACGGTTTCAACCGCTGCCCATTCGGGGTTGGGCAGGCCCAGAGCGGCAATGGCCTCGCGCATCACGAGCTTGTCCTGCGCATGGATGAGCGCATCCGGGCGCGGCTGCACGTTCACGCCCTCGGCGATCAGCGCCTGCAGGTGCTCGTTGGGCACGTGCTCGTGGTCGAAGGTCAGGACGTCCACCCCGCGGGCGAATTCACGCAGGGCCGCCAAATCCGTATAGTCACCTACCGGGGCGGAAGCCACACTGCGCGCGGCAGAGACATCCGGGCCCTCGGCCAGGATGCGTAGTTCGAAGCCGAGATTCAGGGCCTCGGGAGCCATCATTCGGGCAAGTTGGCCTCCGCCAACAACGCCAATCACTGGAAACGTCACCCGCCTAGCCTACCGAACGCGCGAACCTGCCAGAGGTACCCAAAGCGAGTTTGGACACCTTTGGCGGTGAACTTTCAGTGAACCGCATTAGAATAGTTTGGTTGGCCGTGTGTGGAAAACTCGGTTCGACCGCACCGAACGCACCGGAATCTAGCCGTGTGGCGGCCTGGTGAATTGATACGAAACCACGGAGGATCATGCTGATACAGATCTGGGGCAAACTCATGGGCCTCGCGTCCATGATGTGGCGCGAAGTCGCCAAATTCGGCGTGGTCGGGGGTGTCGCGTTCATCATCGACTCCGGCATCTACCTGTGGATGCTCGAAGGCCCCATGCACGATTCCGAGGTCAAGGCAAAGATCATTGCCGGCGTCGTCGCCACGATGTTTTCGTGGGTGGCCAACCGCTTCTGGACCTTCCGCCATCGCCGCCAGTCCAACGTGGTACGTGAACTGGTGATGTTCCTCATCATGAACGCCATCGGGCTGGGCATCGCCGCGGCCTGTGTGTTCATCACCAAGTACTGGATCGGCTTGACCGACACCACCAGCCTGTTCATTGCGGGCTCCGTGGTCGGACTGGTGCTGGGCACCATCTTCCGCTTCTTCGCCTACCGCTTCTGGGTCTTTGGCGCCGAACTGGATGCCGAAGAGAAATTTGCCCACGACCGCGAACTGCTGCGCGTCGGCCCCGAGCCGGTTTCGGCCGAGCGGGGAGCCGCGGAACCGAACCGGTCGCCGGACGGCGCCGCCTAGCAGCTGCCGGCCCCGGCACGTTTTCCGGTTTCCCGCTTCACCCATTGGTGAACGGAAGAACCAGGGAACGTGCCGGGGCTTTTTCATGCCCTCAAGGCGGGCGGGAAGTGCCTGCGCCGTCTAGGACTGGCCGTCCAGGCGCGTCACCACGCGTTCGCCCTCGAGCAGGGCCTTGCTGATCTCCGTGCCGTCCTCCACCAGCACCACCGCGTTCCCGGCGCTCCACAGCGACACCAATTCGGGCAGGATGCGTTCCAACGGCCACGCGGTGCTGAGAAGGGCGGTGCCGGCGGACTCGGGGGAAGCGGCCGCGGCAAAGAGCTGGCTGTAGTCCAGCGTGGCGGCCGCGGAGTGCAGTGCCGTGGCCGCGGTGTCGATGGGGGAGTGGTTGAACGAATCGGCGTAGGAGCGGACCTCGGAAGCGTAGTCGGTGGCGCCCACCGGCAGCGGGCCGTCGAAGGCCATGGCCAGTGCCGGCAGGGGGACGGCGATGACCTCGACCGAGCCATTGACTGTTAGGGTTTGCGTGTCGGCGGTAATAAATACGTCAACATCCCCGGGATCCGTTCCGGGGGCCACGCAGCGCACCTCGGCGCCCAGGTGCCAGCACGCCAGTGCCAGCGCCACGGACTTCCAGTGGCCCGGCATGTCGGTGGCTACAACGCTGCCCGGGGCTAAATCAAATTCTTCGTGCAAAAGGTTTGCGCTTTTGGCGACCCAGTTGTCGAAGACCCGACCGCTGAGTTCCACGCGCTCTCCGCTTTTGGAGTACCAGGTCAAGTAGGGGTGGGTGGAATGGCGTACCGGAGCCAGTAGGGATTCGACGGGAGATAACGAGTTGGTATCAATGGTCATGTGAAGCTCCTTGTCAAGCCTGTGAATTCCCCGGGAATCCGCGGGCGGGCGTATTTCTGTACGATCACGGCGAAGTCTCGGGCGTGGCGTGTCTCTAAATCTACGACATGTGTGGCTAAAATCGACGGCCGCACTTGACGCGACCGGAGTTACACCAGTGTAATTAGATAGTGCACCGTCAGGGAGAGGGAAATTGTCTCGCGACGGCTTTTTCTTGAAAGGCCGCCGACGTCGCTCTTTTAGGGTCATTTTAGGTATCAAGTTCGTAACGGCGGAAGGTTAGTAAACCATGGGGAACGTGGATCGAAGCTTCGACGAAGCCGCAACGACGGCGCCTACGCCAAATTACAGCGGGGCCCGGGACGTACCGGCCGACTGGTTTGTGGACCCTGCCGAGACCGGCCGGGAGCAGGACGCCGCTCGCTCGAAGGCCCTGACGCCGGAAGAGGAAACGGCTGCATTCCTGCTGGCGCACGATGCCGCCAACGACCTGGCCACGGACCCGACCCCCTCATGGGCGCCGAGCCTGGATGCCATATTGGACGCCAAGAGCCCCGCCCAGGCCATCTGGATCGGACTGGGGGCCGAGGACGAAGACGGCGAACTGGGCTGGCAATCCGAGGCGCTGTGCGCGCAGACCGACCCCGAGGCGTTCTTCCCCGAAAAGGGCGGATCGACCCGGGACGCCAAGCGGGTGTGCGGTGCCTGCAATGTGCGCTCCGAATGCCTCGAATATGCACTGACCAACGACGAACGGTTCGGGATTTGGGGCGGACTGTCCGAGCGTGAACGTCGTCGCCTGCGGAAGCGAGCAGTCTAATTCTCCCCACGATCCACGTCACCGCCATTGTGGCTGCCCACAATGGCGCAGCTTTTCTTCCCCGCACCCTGGCCGCGCTGCGCGACCAGTCGCGACTGATTGACCGCTTCGTCGGTGTCGACGCGTCGTCCACCGACGGATCCGCGGAGCTCCTGCGCAAGCACCTGCCTTCCGATGCAACGTTCCTGGAGGTCCCGGAGCACAGCTTCGGGCATTCGGTGATGGCCGCGGTGAAATCCCTCGGTGAGCCGCGCGCCGGCCGCACCGAATGGCTCTGGCTGATCCACGACGATTCGGTGCCCGAACTCAACGCGCTGGAAAAGCTGCTCACCGTGGTCGAAGCCACCGAATCGGTGACCATTGCCGGGTGCAAGCAACTCGACCTCGATTCCCCGCGCCGCCTGCTGGACGTGGGCCTGGGCATGAACAAGTACGCCGAGCGGCTGACGTTGATCGAGATCGACGAGCTTGACCAGGGCCAGTACGACGCCCGCACCGACTCCTTCGCCGTGACCAGCGCCGGAATGCTGATCCGCCGCGACGTCTTCGAGGCCTTGGGCGGCTTCGACCCGGCGCTACCGGGGCTGGGCGACGACATGGACCTGTGCTGGCGCAACCGACTCATGGGCAACCGCGTGGTCATCGTGCCCGCCGCCAAGATCCACCACAAGGCCTCGGTGTTCCGCGACCTGGCCGGACCGGCCGAAACCCGCCGTGCCGAGGTGTTCATGCGCCTGAAGCATGCCCCGGCCTGGGCCATCCCCTTCCTGGTTGTCGGCGCGGTGCTGGGCGGGATCTACCGCTTCCTGCTCTCCGTGTTGGCCAAGGACCCCGCCTACGCCTTTGGCCAATTGGGCGCCACCTTCAGGGCCGTGGGCACGCCCCTGAAGCTTTCCAGGTCCCGCGCCGCGGCAGGTGCCACCCGCCGGGTCCCGCGCAGGTCCATCTCCCGGCTGCTCACCGACCAGGACCTGGTCCGCGAACACCGCAAGAACATGCTCGACTCGCTCGACGGCGAGAGCGTCTACGGGGACGGCACCGGCGCCACCACCTCGCAGGACCCCAGCGGGGATTCCCGCAACGACTTCGCCGCGCTGGCGGCGCCCAACCGGACCTCGGCCTTCGTCAGCGGCATCATCGCAGTGCTGGCCACCCTGGCCGTGTCGCTGGTGGGGCTGCGCGCACTCTTCGGCGCCGGGGCCGTGGCAGGCGGGGCGATGCTCCCGATTTCCTCCCGGCCCGGCGAGATCTTCACCAACGCCACCTCCTGGTGGGCCAACCTCGGGGCGGGCAACCCCGCCGGCGGGGATCCCGTCGACTACCTGTATTGGCTCACGTCGCTGGCCGGCGGCGGAAACGCCAACGGCGCCGCCGTGGTGCTGACCCTGCTGGCCATGCCGCTGGCCGCGTTGGGCGCCTGGCTGGGCCTGGCCGCGGTCACCCGCTCGCGCGCCGCCCGCATGGTAGGCGCCCTGCTCTGGGGGCTGGCCCCGTCGCTGCAGGTCGCCCTGGCCTCCGGCCGGACCGGCAGCGTGCTGGTGCACGTCCTGGCCCCGCTGTTCCTGCTGGCCCTGCTGCGCTCGGTCGGCGCCGGCGTCGACTTCCGCGCAGGCCGCGGGCGCGCCGCCCGCCCGGGCGTCGGTGCGGTCCCGTCCTGGACCGCCGCGGCTGCCGCGGCCCTGCTGCTGGTGCCCATCGCCGCGGGGTCCCCGGCCGTCGGCCTGGTCCTGGCGGTACTCATCGTCCTCGCGGCCATCGTGCTGCGTTCACGGGCCAAGACCCTGTGGTGGGTGCCGCTGCCGATGCTGGTCTTCCACCTTCCGCTCATCGTTGCGTCCCTGGGCAACCCGCGCGCCCTGCTCACCGATCCGGGACTTGCCCTGCCCCACGCCGCGGCCCCGCTGTGGGCCCAGGGCCTTGGCTTCCCCACCGCCTTCGACCCGCTCGCCGCCCCCGCCGGATTCGGCTTCCTGCCCGCCGGCCCCTGGGCCCTGGTGCTGGTGCTGCTGGTCGGCGCCCCGCTGCTGGTCTGCGCACTGACCGGCCTCTTTGCCGGGGCCCGGAACGGCTCGACTCCACTGGCCCGCGCACTGTGGCTCGGCGGCGTGCTGATGCTCGCCGCCGGATACGGCGCCTCGCTGGTTCCCTCCGCCGTGGCCGGGGACACCTTCGTCGCCGCGTTCAACGGCCCCTTCGTTTCCTTCTTCGTCCTGGCGCTGCTCTTCGCCGCCGGCCTGGGGATCTCCGTGTTCCGCGGCGAACGCGAGTCGCTGGCCCCGGGCGTGCCGGGTGCACGCCGCGTGGCCACCGGCACCCTGGCCTGGGCCTCGGCCCTGCTGGGCGTTTCCGTCCTGGTGGCGGGCGGCAACTGGATCATCGCGCAGAACCCGGCTCCGGCCGGGGCGCTGGCCGGAACCGACCTGGGCACCACCAGCGCCCTGCATCCGGTGGCGGCCCGGACCCTGCCGGCCACCGCCGCGGACCGCGGACTGGGAGCCTACGAGGACCGCACGCTGGTGCTGGCCCAGAACGGCGACGGGGCGGTGAGCGCTGCCCTGATGAACGGCGCAGGCACCACGGCCGACTCGCTGTCCCAGACAACCTCGGCCAACCGCGTCGTCGGCAGCCTGCTGGCCCCGGCCCTGCGCGAATCCGACGACGCCGAGCGGCTCATTGAACAGACCGTGGCGACCCTCGTCTCCGACTCCGCCCTGGACCCGCGCGAGGAGCTCGCGGCCCTCGGCACCGGATTCGTGGTGCTGCAGGATTCCCGGGCCACCGCATCGGCCCTGGTGGCGCGCCTCGACGCGGTGCCGGGCCTGGTCCCCGTGGGCCAGACCGAGTCCGGATGGCTGTGGCGCGTGGAACCGCTGGAAAAGATCCCCGGCGTTGACAACACCACCGACTCCACCTCCCGCGTGCGCATCGTGGCGGGCGGCAAGACCGTGGCACTGCTGCCCTCGCACCGCGGGGAAGTCTCCGGGGCACGCATCGAGCCCGGCGAGGCCGGCAGGGTGCTGGCCATGGCCGAGCGCGCCGATGCCGGCTGGAGCGCAACCCTTGACGGCGTGGCGCTGAAGCGCCTCGCCGTGGGCGCCGACGCCGGGCAAGCCGCGGATTCCACCGGCACCGGTGTCGAGACCGCGCAATGGGCGCAGGGCTTCGAACTGGGAGCCGCCGGCGGCACCCTGGAACTGCACTACCAGAGCCCCTACAAGGTGCCCGTGGCCATCGCCCAACTGGTGGTGCTGCTGCTGGCCCTGCTGCTGGTCATCCCGATCCCGCGCAGCCGCCGCTTTGCCGCGCGCCGCCTGGATGAATACCGCACCCGCGGCAACGCCGAAAGCATCGACGAGCTCGACCGCGGACACGCTCTCGCGGACGCCAAGGAGAAGCAGTGAAAAACGATTCCCGCAAGGCACGCCGCGAAGCCGACCGCGCAGCCCAGGCCGCCCGCGAAGCCGCGGGTCTGGCCCCGGGGGCGGCACTTCCACGGGACGGCGAGCAGGTGCCCGCTCCCGTGGCCGCCGCGCCGCAGGCACCTGAGCCCGAAGCCACGGACGCCGCTTCCCCGGACGCCGGGTCTTCGGCACCCACGGCCCCTGCGGAGCCCGCCGCGGCCGCCGAGCCGGCAAGGGAACCGACGGCGGAGGCGAAGCCCGCTGCGCCGGCCCGCGGCCAACGAAGCAAGACCCAGGGCAGGGCCCTGGGCGTGCTGGGCTCGGTCGGGGTGCTGTGCCTGGGCGCCGCGGCCATCGCCGCCGGATCGGTGTTCCCCCCGGCCACCGCCGCCACCGGCACCGACGTCGCGCTCACCTCGCTTCCCGCGGGCGACGCGCTGGCAAGCTGCCCGGCGACCATGAAGCTGTTCACCGGCGCCGGGTCCGGGGTCGACCCGCAATTCGCCCCGGCCTCCAAGAACGCCAAGACCGGCGTGCGTGCCGCGGTGCTCTCCGATTCCGCCGGCCGCATCCCCGGAACCGAAATGCTCAGGAACGATGCGGGCGTCGAAAAGACCATTGCCCCGCGCCTGCCCGCCGCCGAGGCCGAACGGGCCACCGGCGCCGGCGCCGACGGCACCTCCGAGCGCAGAGGCACACCGGGCCCGGTGACCAACTACGCCGAGTCGCTCACGGTGCACGCCCAGCCGCTGGGCGGGGTCCAGTCCCTGGTCTCCGCGGTGCGCAGCTATTCCGCCGCGGACGGGGACCTGGCAGGGCTCGCCGCCGCCGGCTGCGCCGCACCGTCCTCCGAGGCCTGGCTCACCGGGGCCATGACCACGCCAGGATCGACGGCCGTGCTGAACCTGGTGAACCCCTCGGCCTCCGTCGCCCAGGTGCGCGTGGACCTGCGCGGCGCCGACGGCATGGTCTCCGCCCCCAGCCTCTCCGCCCTTGCGGTGGCCCCGGGGGAGTCCAAGTCGGTCATCCTGGCCGGCTACGCGCCGAACGAGTCGGCCCTCTCGGCCAAGGTCACCTCCTCCGGCGGGCGCATCAACGCCACCATCCAGCAAAGCACGCTGCGCGGCCTGGTCCCGGGCGGCGTCGACTACCTGGGGGCCGCGGCCACCGCCAACAACACCCAGGTGATCCCCGGGGTCGCGATCCTGGCCCCGAAGCTTGCCGGGGAGCTGGGCAGGCCCGCCGCCAACGCCAACGCCAACGCCGAAGTGGTGCTCGCCGCCACCTCTGCCGAGGGCGCCTCCGTCAAGGTGCGCGCGCTCGGACCGAACGGCGAGGTTCCCATCCCCGGAGGCGGGGAAGTCGTGGTGGCCTCCAACGCCACCGCACGCATGCCGCTGGGCGGGCTTCCGGCCGGGAACTACACCATCGTCGTCGAGGGCGACTCGGCCGTGAGCGCCAGCGTGAAGATGGTCCGCGGAACCAAGCCCAACGAACCCATCGACCTGGCCTGGGCCGGTGCTGCCAGCCGACTGGGCAGCGAGCACCTGCTGGTGCTCCCGGCCCAGGGCCGGGCCACCGTGGTGCTCAATGCGCCCGAGGACACCGCCAAGGTCTCGGTGCGCTCGCTGAGTGCCAACGGCAAGCTGTCGGCGGCGCGCAGCATCGACCTGGCCGGCGGCAAGTCCGTCGCCCTGACGGCCTCGGACTTCGGTGCCGGCGCCACCGCCCTGGTGCTCTCGGCCACCGGTGCCCCCAGCTACGCGGCCGCGGTCCTGACCGAAGGCGCATTCGGCATCGCCGCGGTGCCTCTCAGCGACGCGGCGATGGGACGCGAGGGCGTCCAGGTCGTGCTGCGCGACTGATATGTAAGAAGGTTTGTCAAGTGACAGAGGTGGGCGGCTCCCGGAACATTGGCTTCCGGGAGCCGCCTTTCCCATGCCCCGGCG
>NZ_JBIXLN010000073.1:0-13786 GCF_045798555.1 Paeniglutamicibacter sp. MACA_103
CCCCCCCCCCCCCCCCCCCCCCCCCCCCCCCCCCCCCCCCCCCCCCCCCCCCCCCCCCCCCCCCCCGCCGCCCCCCCCCCCCCCCCCCCCCCCCCCCCCCCCCCCCCCCCCACTTCTGCGTGACCTGCACGGGTGCCCCCTGTCCGGGGGCGTGGGCCTTGGGACGGGAAGGACTGACCCGCCCCAAGGCCCGAGCGGGTCAGCGGTCGGGCCTTGGGGCACCAACGCCGAAGCCCCAACTGCATGAGTTTCAAAACTGTTGAAAACCATGAGTACTTTATTTATCTAGGTAAATTTTTGAGTTAGTCCGATTTTTGGGCCGCGTAAGCCATGCGCGTCCGTCACCCCCAAGAAATGCCTCGACAGGCGACCCGTTTCCAGGCTGTCGGTGGCCGGAAGGGTGGGGGAGTGCCTGGCGGGCTGTCCAGGAAACGATGCCTCGATGGAACCCGGTCCACTAGCAAGCAATAAACTGGTGGTGATACCGGCAAAGGTACGGGTGCAGCCGCACAGCGTACCTGCCGGGCTACGACGGGAAGAAGACGCCATCATGGAAACACTCAAGGACCGCCTCCGCGCGGACATGACTGCACACCTCAAGGCCGGGAACAAGGTGGAACTCACCACCGTGCGCAACCTGCTCGGGGAGATCAACACCCGCGAAAAGGGCGGCAAGACCCCTCTCGAACTCGATGACGCCGCAGTGGTTTCACTGCTCCAGAAGGAGGCCGCGCGCCGCCGCGAAACCGCCGTCACCTACACCGAGGCCGGCCAGACGGACCGGGCCGCCGCCGAGGAGCAGGAAGCTGCCGTCATCGAGGCCTACCTTCCGGCAGCACTGAACGAGGACGAGGCCAAGGCCATCGTCGCCGGGGTCGTGGCCGAATTGCGCGCCGACGGCTCGGAGCTGGGCATGCGCCAGATGGGCACCGTCATGAAGCAGGTCACCGAGAAGGTCGCGGGCCGGTTCGACGGCAAGGCACTGAGCAACATGGTCCGCGCCGAACTGGCCTGAGCGGCGCCGCCGAACCGGCCACTTGTCGTGTGGGGAAGCGCCGGCGCTGCCGCGTCCGGGAACACGTGTCCCACATGGGCGCCCGATCGTGCCCGGTGCCCCACCTCGGCGGCGCGCCGGGCCGCCAGGGCTAGATGCACGGATAGCATGGTGGTGCCGTTGCGGTCCACGCGGCGGCAGGCAATGCGAGACGATGTGGGAACTGGATGACTGGCTGGGCCGGAACGAACTGGCAATTTTTTGACGACGAGGACACCCAGACCCGGATCGGCGTAACCTTCGGCCTCGGATTGCTCGACGAAGAGGTTGCGGCCACCGGTTCGCTGTCGATGGCCCTGGCCGCGCTGCGCACCGAATTGGCGCGCCCAGTGGAGCTGGGTGCCGGCCGCACCGGCTTCCCCGAGGTCATTACGGAGTTGGGAGCCGACACCTCGACGCTCCTGCTGCGTGGATCCACCGAGACCGTCGCCGCTGCCTGGCGCCGGCTCCCGGGGCTCTTTGCCGGCTGGATGGTCACCGACCAGATTGCCCCGATCCGCCCGGAACACCCTGTCTGGCCGGCGGACCTGGTACAGCGGACGGGACGCAACGCCGCCGCACTGGCCGGAGTCCAGGTCACGGCTTCCGACGTGCGGGAACGCGCCCGTGCCTTGCTCCCGCGGCTCGACCCCGCCTCCGGTCGCACCCGGACCGCCTTCTTCACCACCGACGAGTCACTGGTCGGGGCCGGGTTCCCGGTCCAGGAAGGTGGTTCCGGTCCGGCACCGGTGCTTCAGTGGGCAGACGGCACCGCCAAACGTGGACCACACCCGGCCCGAGCCGCCACAGGCACCCTGCCCGAGGGGCCCGATGCGCTGGCGCGGCGTGCCTCCGGCAACGGACCGGGGATGCTACCGGTCAGCGAAGCCTCCATCATGCTCTCCACCCTGGTTCCCCGCTCCGCGGCCGGGTTGGCCGCCGCGGAATTGCTGCGCGCACAACTGTCGGCAACGGCCGCCCATGCCGGGCAGGATCCGGCCACGATAGGCCTCGACATGCTGGGCGTCGGCGCCGAGTTCTGCGTCTTCCTGCTGACCAAAAAACCGCTCGGCGATGCGGTCCGGCAGCGTGTGCTCAGGGAGTTCAGCAGGACCATGACCCTGGTCCCGGACCCCTGGGTGGAGGACGCGGTACGGGAGACCGGCCAGGGGCTCTCCCCGCGGCTGTCGCGGGAACGCCGGGTATTGGGCCTGGACGACGATCCGGGCGCCGACACCGGGCAGGTGCGCCAGGCGCTCATCGACGCAACACAGAGCCTGCATCTGGCTCTGGAACCGGAGACCCACGGCCCGGGCACCCCGGGCGGCCGGAAGCACGCAAGGCCCAGGGGCCGCGGCGAAAAGGGCGCGGCCGGCCGGGGCGGGAACACGGGCCGCGAGCGCATCTTCCGAACCTTGCCCGGCGGCGACCTGACCACGGACGGCTCCGCCACGCTGGCCATCGGGCAGGGCACCTTGCGGCTGGCTTCGCGGTCGGCCGGTCATGGGGGAAGCACGCGGCACGAACAACTCATCGAGGCCGAGAGCATCCTGGCGGTCCTCGTGGACCCGGCCGGGACGCTGGCGATCATCGACGACGACCAGCAGGTGCTCACCTTCCATCCGCTGCTGTTCAGGCGCCACCGTGCACTGCAACCGTGCCTTGACCGTTTGCTGGCCGGGCAGCCGCGGCTGGAGATCAACAACGATGCCGACCCCACGGCGATCCGGCGCCGGCTTGGCCGCGCCAAGCGGTTTCCTGCCTGGCTGCTGGCGGGGGCCGCGGCCCTCGGCGTGTACCTGATTGTTGCGATCGCGATGGCAAACATCGACGATCCCCAGGTCAGCGAACGGATCACCATCGGCGAGACAGCGCAGCTGGGCAACGGGACCTCCATCACCGCCACCGGCTTCGACAGACGGCCGACAGCTCCGGACGACCCGGAGTCCGAGGTGGCGGTGATGGTGCGCTTCTGCGCGGGCAGCGACACCAGGAAGGGGGACCTGCCGCCGGAAACCCAGCGCAGCGTCTCGCCGGCGGACTTCGGGATGTACAACGACCGGCTGCTGGCCGCACGGCCCATCGACAGCGGCTCGCAACTGCGCAGGGACACCCTGCAGCAGGGACAGTGCGCCGTCGGGGAACTGGTCTTCAAGGGCGCGGGGCTTTCGACTCCGCGTCTGGCCTACAAGAACCCCTTCGGCGACGACGTGGTCTGGTACAGCCCCGGCCAGGTGCCCGCAAAACCATAGGCAGGGCGTGCCCCGGGCCCGGCCGCCTGCCGGACTCGACTAGACTTGTTTGGAGGATTCCTACAAGAGTCCATGCCGTGGACAACTGGCAGGATTGAAACCAGAGTCCGGTTTCTTGTACGGACACCCCAAGCGCCGGAGCACCGGCGAGGGACCAGAATTTTTCAAGCAGTGATGCACAAGGAGTGTAAATGACCGATCTCACGGGCAAGTCCGCGATCGTCACCGGGTCGTCCCGGGGCATTGGCGCCGAAGTAGCCAAGATCCTCGCCGCACAGGGTGCCGGCGTGGTCATCAACTACCGCCAGAAGGCGCCGCGCGCCAACAAGATCGTTGCCGGCATCGTCGAGGCCGGCGGCCGCGCCGTGGCAGTCGGCGCCGACCTGACCACCCCCGAGGGTCCGGCCGCATTGGTGGACACGGCCATCGAGAACTTCGGCTCGCTCGACGTGTTGGTGCTCAACGCCTCCGGCGGCATGGAATCGGGCCTCGGCGAGGACTACGCGCTGCGCCTTAACCGCGATGCCCAGGTCGCCATGCTCGAGGCTGCCACCGCGAAGATGGCCCCGGGCTCCCGCGTCGTTTTCGTCACCAGCCACCAGGCACACTTCATCGACCAGGTCGAGACCATGGACGCCTACGAGCCGGTCGCCCGCTCCAAGCGTGCCGGGGAACTCGCGCTGCGCGAATTCATCCCGGCGCTCGAGGCCAAGGGCATCACCTTCGTGGTGGTCTCCGGCGACATGATCGAGGGCACCATCACCGCGACGCTGCTGGACCGCGCCGAGCCCGGCGCCATCGAGGCCCGCCGTGCCGCCGCCGGCAAGCTCTACTCCGTTCAGGAGTTCGGCGCCGAGGTGGCGGCCATGGTCGCCGCCGACGTTCCCACCGGCCACACCGAGTACGTGGGCGGGGCAGGCGACTTCCTGAAGAAGTAGTCTCGCGGCCCGGCCCCGGGCACCTTGCAGTCAACCGTGCATTTCCCGCCCCCTTGCGGCCGGCCCGAAATGCACGGTTTTCCGCTTTTCAGGGCCGGACGCGATTCGGCCATGGGATCCGCGGGCGGCCTGGCTTCCCGCGCGTCACTTCCTGGTGATCAGGATCCGCACCAGGGAACGCAGGCCGAAGACGAACCCACCAAGGGCCAGGGTGTAGCCGAGGAACTCGTAGAGCCGCAGGTTCTGCGCCAGCATGGGTCCGGACCCGGAGACCATCAGCAGGATGCTGCCGATGATCGCGGCAATGGAGATCCCCGCGATGATGCCCTCGTGGACCAGGCCCGTGAGGAAGCTGCGATCCGTGGGCGAGGCGAACTGCCTGACGTTGACCTGCAGGTTCCCGTTCTCGATTTTTTCGTTCAGCATGGACAGGTTCCGCGGCAGGCGCTGCAGCGTCGACATGAACCCGATGGCGTTGGAGGCCAGCAGGTTCCGGACCGCCGCGGGCGAGCTCATGGCGGAGATCCACGACAGGGACCTGCGTTGCGCCTCGCCGATGACATCGAAGCCGGGATCCAGCAGCCTGATGGTTCCCTCCAGGGCGCTGATGGCGCGCAACGCCCCGGCCAGTTGCGGCGGGACGCCCAGGGAATGGCGTTGCAGCAGCTGGAACAACTTGGTGAAGAGCACGCTCGTCGAACCGTCCAGGTGCGTCAGCAGGATCCCCATGCCGCGTTCCAGGGCGCGTCGGTCCAGCGACGGTGTTCGTTCCACCATTTCGAGCAGGCGGTCCGTGGCGGCGACGTTGTCGTCGGCCTGGACGGCCACGATGAACCCCGCCAAGGACATGCGTGTGTCGCGCCCCAGGCGTCCCACGGAGCCGAAGTCCAGCAGCGCCAGGGCCGGCCGCGCAGCCGTTCCGTCATCGTCTCCCGGCCCGGCCGGGCGCAGCACCAGGATGTTCCCCGGGTGCAGGTCGGAGTGGAAGACGCCCGAGACGATCACCTGGGAGAGGATTCCGTCGAACAGTTCCATGGCCAGTGCCCGGCGGAACTCGGGTGTTTCGGCGCCCAGGCAGGCCTCGCCCAGCGGCTCGCCGTCCAGGTGCTCCATGACCAGCACCTTGTTCGAGGAGAATTCCGGATAGACCCTCGGGATCTTCAGCGCGGGGTTGCCCGCCGCCACGGCACGCATGTTCTCGAGTTCGACGGTGTAGTCCAACTCCTCGCGCAGGGAAACGCCGAATCCCACGGCCAGCGATTCGAGCCCCAGCGCACGGCCCCACGAGGTGCGGCGTTCGAGCATGCCGGCGAAACGCTCGATGATGTCCAGGTCGACCTTGACCTGGTTGCGGGCCGTGGGGCGCTGGATCTTGACAACGACCGGCTGCCCGGAGCGGAGCACCGCCGCGTGGACCTGGGCCACGGAGGCAGAGGCCAGCGGCTGCGCCTCGACGGAGGCGAAAACCTCCTCCACGTCCCTGCCCAAGGCGGCCTGGAGCAGAGGGCGCAATGCGCTGAACTCTTCCGGTTCCGCGTGCGTCTGGAGCAGCGAAAGCTCGGCAATGTATTCGGGCGGGAGCGCATCCGACCTGGTGGAGAGCATCTGCCCGAGCTTGATGAAGGTGACCCCGGATTTGCCGAGCGTGGCGGCCAGGGACCGGGCGGTCCTGGCGGCCTCGGGCGTTCCGCCCTGCATGGATCGCGCGTTGACCGGACGCAGCAGTCCTTCGCGGAAGGCGGTCGTGGTGACGTGCAGATAGCGCTTGCGCCGCGCGCGCGATGCCCGGAGCGAACGGACCATGCCCCACGGCGTGCCCAGGCTTCCGGTGGGCCAGAGCACCTCCACTGCCACCAGCAGGCCCGTACCCAGCGCGAAGGCCCAGGCGATGGAGAGCCCGAACAGCAGGAGCGTGGGGAGAACCGCCCGCTGGGCGTCTTCGGCATCGACGATCCCGGAGTTGGCGAGGAAGACGGTGGTCAGCGGGCCGCCGCCGAAGCAAACGAGAAGGCCGACGGCAAAGGATCGCGGCCAGCCCACCGGAACCCCGAGAATACGCCGCACGGCAAAGGCCGCGGCCAGCGCAAAGAGCACCGTCAGGACCATGGAGAACAACAAGAGGGGGAGGAACGCTGGGGTGCCGGTCGGATCCAATCTCGGGCTCCAGGTGACTAGGCGACAGGAGGGAAACCGGGCCGTGACAGGTGCGCATCCGCGGCCCACGGGTCCAGACTACGTGAACGGGTGCGTTGCCGACACGGGTTGCCGGGTCCGCGTGCGCCGGAGCGGCAGCGAAAGAAGGGCGGGGAACAGTTCATTGCACGAAAAAGGCGCCGCCCCTCCCGGCGTGGGTGGGGCGACGCCTCCTTGGCAGGTGCGATGCGGGACGCGGCTACGGCTTCTTGCCGCAGATGACCTTGTTCCAGGGCTGGTAGGTCCAGGACTTGGTCTCTGCCGGAAGCGTCTTCTCGGCCGAGGTCCGCGTGCGCGTGACGTTGATCGAGAAGCCCTTCTTGCCGCCGGATTCGGGCTTGCAGTTCGCGGCCGGGTTGTACTCGGTCCCGGGGTTGGTGAAGTTGTACTTGGCCGAGGACTTGCTGCCGACCTTCCAGTAGTCGGTGCTCCAGAGCCGGGTGTGGACCTCGCCGCCGCCTACCCACGCCTCGATCATCACGCCGTATGGGGTGTTGTTCTTCCAGGCCATGTCGACCTGGCCCTCCCAGAGGGTGGCCTCGCGGCCGGCCGGGTAGCGCTCGAACCAGCGGCTGTGCGGCTTGTGCGTGATGTCGTCGTAGCCGGCCAGGAAGCCGACGTTGTACATCTGCGTGGAGATCTGCGACAGGCCGCCGCCGACGGCCTCGGTGGCGAAGCCGTTGACGACCACGCCGGAGCCGTAGTAGCCGTTGGCCGTGGTGATCGCTCCGAGTGCCTTCTCCAGCGAGAAGGTCTCCCCGGGCATGACCAACACGCCGGTGAGCCGCTTGGCACCGGCGTAGAGGTTCTTGGTGCGCACGGTGTCCGCCGCCGGGTAGGGGGTGGAGAAGTGCACAATGGCTTCCTTCACGCCGAGCTTCTTCGCCTCCGCGGTGGTCAGCTCGGGGACCGTGGTGGTCAAGGCGACCTTGGCGGTGCGCTTGGGGTCCTTGGATGCGGCCAGCACCAGCTTGTCCAGGTCCTTGGAATCGATGGACGTGCCGTTTTCCGAGGGGATGACCTTGGGCGCCCCGCCGGAAAGCACGATCTTGGCGTCCTTGGCCGTGGACTTGAAGCCGTCCGCCCCCTTGGCCGCGGCATCGACGAGCTTCTCGGTGTCCAGTGACATGGTCACGGCGTCGTCGGCGATCTTGAACGAGGCGGCAGCGGCCAATTGCTCCGGGCTCAGCGAGGCGCTGGACTTCCCGTCGGTGAGCTTGATGGGACCGGCAACCAGCGGCTTGGCCGTCTGTTCGAGTGCGGTCTCCAGCGTCTTGGCGGAGGTCTTGGGCTCGCTCAGCGTGGCGGGAAGCGCCAGCGGGTCGGGCGCGTCGAACCAGGACTCCGAGACGACGGCCATCGACTCGTCGACGTTCAGCGCCACCCCGGTGACCGGCTTGGTCAGCACGGGCTCGGCGCCGTCGAAGGCCAGCTTCCCCTCGGTGGTCTTGGTTGCGACCTTCGCGGCCAGCGCTTCGAGCGAGGCGCGCAGCTTGGCCTCGTCGACGGTGCTGGAAGGTTCGATGTGCAGCTGGCCGGTGAAACGCTCGAGCAGGGTGGTGGGGTTGAGATCGAAACCCGTGAGCCCGTCCAGGGTCTGCTCGATGTCGATGCCCAGTCCGGCGGCCGTCGGGTCGATCGACTCCTGCCGTCCGTTGACCTGCACGGGGATTTCCTGCGTGGTCGCCGCGGTGAGCTTCTCCGCCAGGACCTGGCGCGCGGCCTCCGGGGAGAGCGAGCCGACGTTCACGCCGTGGACGGTGGTGTTGGCCGGAATCTGTGAGCCGGCGTAGGCGGCAGCGCCCGAGTACAGTCCACCGGCAAGTACGACGCAGGCCCCGCCGATCAGCCAGCCGCGGCGCGACTTGCGTTCCGGGCGGCGCTTCTTGCGGCCCAATTCTTCACTCTGCAAAACGACTCGTTCTCTTCCATCGGGGGCACGGCGGCGTACCGTGTTTGGGATTGCGGCACCCTCAAAGGGGTTCGGCCGCCTCCTGCATCATACCGGTGTCGTCCAAACGAGGGACTAAATAACAGGTGACTAGGGGCAAATCGTTATGAAATCCCCACCAAGTTGGCGATGATGTCCAGGCGCGGCAGATCGATCCGGGCATCGGCCGCATCGCGCAGCAGCGGCTTGGCGTTGAACGCCACCCCGAGCCCGGCGGCGCCGACCATGTCCAGGTCGTTCGCCCCGTCGCCGGCGGCGATGGTGTGTTCCATGTCGATGCCCAGTTCGCGGGCCCAGGTGCGCAACATGACTTCCTTGTAGGCGCGGTCCACGACCTGCCCGCTGACCATGCCGGTGAGCTGCCCGTCGACGACGACCAGGTCGTTGGCGCGGGCGAAGTCCAGGCCCAGCTCGGCCGCCAGCGGGTCAAGGATCTGGGCGAAGCCGCCGGAGACCACCGCCACGTGGTGGCCGGCGGCCTTGAAGGCGGCGATGAGCTCGGCCGCGCCGTCGCTGAGTTCCAGGTGCCCGCGCACCGCGTCGATCACCGCGGCGTCGAGTCCGGCCAGCGTGGCCACCCGGGCGTGGAGCGAGGCGGCGAAGTCCAGCTCGCCGCGCATGGCGGCCTCGGTGACCTCCGCGACCTCGGCCTCGCGCCCGGCGTGGGCGGCGAGCAGTTCGATGACTTCCTGCTTGATGAGGGTGGAATCCACGTCCATGACCAGCAGCATCTTCTTGGCGCGCACGAGCCCGGCCGGAACCACGGCGATGGCGGAGGAGCGCTGCGCGGGGTCTTCGGAACGGGCCAGCAGGTTGTCCAGCGGGTTCACCAGGGCGCGCAATTGGCGCACCGTCCCGGTGACCTCCCAGCGCGCCCCGCTGCGGCCGGCGCCTTCGAAGGCCTGCTCGTCGAGCACCTGGTGGCCGGCGGCGGCCAGGGTGCGGCGCAGGCCGGCGGGCTCGGCGCACGGCGTGGCAGCGGAATGGAACACGATGAAGGCGGTGGAATGCATTCGTCCATTCTCCCGCGGGCACGGGCGCGCTCCCAAAACGTCGCACGCTTTGTTGCGCCCCGCACCGTGCCCAGGGCCACCGACCCGCGGCGCCGATCGCGTGTTTCGCGGCATGTCGGGGGTCCCCGGTTGGGTCAAAGGCGGGTCACTGGCCTAGTGTTTTACCCATGAATGAAGTGCTGGGCCTCGCCGACGTCTCCGTGGTACGCGGACGCAAAGACTTACTGACTGACATCAACTGGCAGGTAAAGGAGGGCGAGCGTTGGGTGGTACTGGGACCCAACGGCGCCGGAAAGACCACGCTGCTGCAGATTGCCGGGGCGCGCATGCACCCCACCCGCGGCGTGGCGGGAGTGCTGGGCGAGGTGCTCGGCGCCGTCGACGTCTTTGAGCTGCGTCCGCGCATCGGCCTGTCCTCCGCGGCCCTGGCCAACCACATCCCGGAGCACGAGAACGTGCTCAACGTGGTGCTGACCGCGTCGTACGGCATGACCGGTCGCTGGCGCGAAGCCTACGAGAAGCTGGACGAGCGCCGCGCGTTCACCCTGCTTCACGATTGGGGCATGTCCACCATGATCAACCGCCCCTTCGCGACGCTGTCCGAGGGGGAGCGCAAGCGCGTGCAGATCGCCCGGGCGCTGATGACCGATCCGGAGCTGCTGCTGCTCGACGAGCCCGGTGCCGGACTGGACCTGGCCGGCCGCGAGGACCTGGTGGCACGGCTGAGCCAGCTGGCCAACGACGAGGAGGCCCCGGCGATGGTGCTGGTCACCCACCACCTCGAGGAGGTCCCCCCGGGCTTCACCCACGCGCTGCTGCTGCGCGAGGGCCAGGTGGTCGCCGCCGGTCCCATCGAGACGACATTGACCGAGGAGAACCTCTCGGAGACGTTCGGCACGCCGCTGAGCCTGCGGGCCGAGGCCGGGCGCTTCAGCGCCGTCGCCAAGCACTAGCCGAAAAACCGCGGCAACACCGCCGCCATCCGACACCGCGGCAGCGGCGGACAGCAACGACATATCAACAGGGGAGCGGTTTCCGGCGTGGACTTGTGGCGCGACATCATCATCTTTTTCGCGGGCCTCTGGGCCGGGACCATCAACACCATCGTCGGATCGGGCACGCTGGTGACCTTCCCGGTGCTGGTGGCCCTCGGCTTCGCGCCGGTCAACGCGGTGGTCTCCAACGCCATGGGCCTGGTCGCCGGCGGATTCTCCGGCGCCTGGGGCTACCGGCGGGAGGCCGCCAGCGTGTGGCGGACGATGCTCAAGCTCGTCCCGGTCTCGCTGGTCGGCGGGCTCATCGGCGCCTGGCTGCTGCTGCACCTGCCCGACACCGTGTTCGGCTACGTCGCGCCGGTGCTGATCGTGCTGGCCCTGCTGCTGGTGATCTTCCAGCCGCGGCTCTCGGCCTGGGCCAAACAGCGGCAGGCCGCCAGCGTCGGGGTGAATCCCGACGAGGCCGACCGATCGCGCATCGGGCCCACCCTCTACGTCCTGGTGTTCCTCATCGGCATCTACGGCGGCTACTTCACCGCCGCCCAGGGCATCTTGCTGATGGCCGTCTTCGGGATCTTCCTGCACGCCTCGCTGCAGCAGTCCAACGCCGTCAAGGTGGTGCTCTCGCTGGTGGTGAACCTGGTCGCGGCGGTCTCATACCTGGTCTTCGCCCCCGAACGCATCCACTGGCCCGTGGTGCTGCTGATCGCCGTGGGTTCGCTCATCGGCGGGTTCATCGGCGCGAAGGTGGGGCGCAAGCTCTCCCCGGGCTGGCTGCGCGCGGTCATCGTGGCCCTGGGCCTGGTGGCACTGGCCAACATGGTCGCCAAGCTCTTCACGGGTGCCTGAGATGGCCCGCGACGGCCACAACCCGGACCGGGAGGCCCGGCACGACGCCGACACGGAGGCCGCGGTCCGCGAGGCGGCGGTCCGCGAGGCGGCGGGGGAGGAGCTGGGGCGGCGGCTGGTCTTCCTGCACTCGGCCCAGGACCCGCGGGCACTTGACTACGTGGGGCTCTCCGATGCCGCGCTGCGCCAGGTCGCGGACCCCGCCAACGGGCGCTACATCGCCGAAAGCTCCAAGGTGCTTCGCCGGGCGCTGGCCGCCGGGCACACGCCGCGCTCCTTCTTCATGGCGCCGAAGTGGCTGGATTCGCTGCGCGACGTGTTCACCGCGCACCCCGGGGTGCCGGTCTTCGTGGGCAGCGATGCGGTGCTCGAATCCATCACGGGGTTCCACCTGCACCGCGGAGCGCTGGCCGCCATGGACCGCCCAGCCGCCCTGGACCTGGGCGACGTGCTTGCCGGGGCCCGGCGGGTCGCGATCCTCGAGGACATCGTCGACCACACCAACCTCGGCGCGATCTTCCGCTCCGCCGCGGCGCTGGGCATCGATGCCGTGCTCATCACCCCGCGCTGCGCCGACCCGCTGTACCGCCGCTCCATCCGGGTGTCCATGGGCGCGGTGTTCCAGGTGCCGTGGGTGCGCCTGGAGTCCTGGCCCGGGGCCCTGCGCGAGGTTGCCGCCGCCGGGTTCGAGATCGCCGCCATGGAACTGACCTCCCAGGCCCTGGGCATCGACGAGGTGGCGGCCGCAGGCGGCGAGAAGTTGGCACTGGTCCTGGGCACCGAGGGCGCCGGGGTCAGCGACGCGGTGCTGCAGCAGGCGGACCTGCACGTGATGATCCCCATGCGCCCGGGCGTCGATTCGCTCAACGTGGCGGCGGCCTGCGCGGTGGCTTTCTGGGAATTGCGCGCACGCTAGGTGAACCCGCGCCTGAATTGGAAATTCCTTGTGGCGTTCGGCTACACTGGAACGTCGGCTTCGTGATCCCACGGGCCGGTTTGGCACATTTGGTTGCTGGCAAAATCCAGTGACGCGAGCAAAGGTTTTAGCATGAAGGCTGATATTCACCCGCAGTACAACACCATGGTGTTCCACGACCTCGCCTCGGGCGAGAAGTTCTTGACCCGTTCGACGGCCAAGAGCAACAAGACCATCGAGTGGGAAGACGGCAACACCTACCCGGTTATCGACGTCGAAATCTCCGCCGCTTCGCACCCGTTCTACACGGGCAAGCAGCGCATCATGGACTCGGCCGGCCGCGTCGAGCGCTTCAACGCCCGCTTCAAGGGCTTCGGCGGCAAGAAGTAATTCTGCCTTCACGCCTGCACACGGGATCCTCCTTTTCGGAGGGTCCCGTTGCTGTTTAACCCGCCGCGACCCGTCCGCGCTTGAATTCAAGGCGGGGACCGGCCGGAGCCCCGCTTGGCGGGGTGCGGTGCCGGATGACTAGGATGGAAACCATGACTCAGGGCTACACGCATCACGGTGAATACAAGGTTGTCGGCGGGAAACTGGTCGTCGCCGACCTGCTGGTGGCGGACGGGGCGATCACCGCCGCCTCCATCAACGGGGACTTCTTCCTGGAGCCCGACGAGGCGCTCTTCGACCTGAACGAGGCACTGGTCGGCCTGCCGGCGACCGTGGAGCATTCGGCGGTCCGCGACGCGGTCAACGCGGGGCTGCGCGACGGTGCGGTGATGTTCGGCTTCGACGCCGATGCGGTGGCGCGCGTGGTGCGCAGGGCCCTTGGCCACGCCACGACCTGGGCCGACCACCAGTGGGAGGTCCTGGGCCCGGAGACCATGCCGATCATCGAGAACGTGGCCCTCGACGAGGTGCTGGCCCGGCAGGTGGCCGCCGGCACGCGCGGCCCGACGCTGCGCCTCTGGGACTGGGACGACTCGGGAGTGGTCATCGGCTCCTTCCAGTCGGTGCAAAACGAGGTCGACGCGCAGGCGGCCGCCGAGCACGGCATCAAGGTGGTCAGGCGCATCAGCGGCGGCGGGGCCATGTTCATGGAGGCGGGAAACTGCATCACCTACTCGCTCTACCTGCCGGCCTCGCTGGTGGACGGCATGAGCTTCGCCGATTCCTACCCGTTCCTGGACGCCTGGGTCATGGAGGCGCTGGCCTCGATCGGGGTCAAAGCGCACTACAAGCCGCTGAACGACATCGCCACCGACGCCGGGAAGATCGGCGGGGCCGCGCAGAAGCGCCTGGCCGGCGGCGTCGTGCTGCACCACGTGACCATGAGCTATGACATCGACGCGGAAAAGATGCTGAAGGTGCTGCGCATCGGCCGGGAAAAGATCTCCGACAAGGGCATCGCCTCCGCGGTCAAGCGCGTGGACCCGCTCAAGAGCCAGGCGAAGATGGGCCGCGCGGAAATCATTGCGGCGATGATCGAGACCTTCACCCGCCGCTACGCAGCCACCGCGGGCGAGCTCGACGCCGCCACCCGGGAATCGGCCCGGGAGTTGGCCGCCGGGAAGTTCTCCACCGAGGAATGGACCGCGCGCGTCCCGTAGGCGCGCATGGCCCGGGCGCCGCCGGTGCGGCGGCGC
>NZ_JBIXLN010000074.1:0-13153 GCF_045798555.1 Paeniglutamicibacter sp. MACA_103
TCCCCGTTGCCCAGCACCGGCACATCCGGCAGCGATTCGCGAAGCTTGGCGATTGCGTCCCAGTCGGCCTTGCCGGAGTAGTATTGGCTGGCGGTGCGCCCGTGCAGGGCGACGGCCGCGACGCCGTGGTCGCGGGCGATCTTGCCCGATTCGATGTAGGTGAGGTGGTCCTCGTTGATGCCCTTGCGCATCTTGATGGTCAGGGGCACGTCCCCGCGGGCGGCCTCGGTGGTGGCTGCCTTGATGATGGAGGTGAACAGGTCGGTCTTCCAGGGAAGCGCCGCTCCCCCGCCCTTGCGGGTGACCTTGGGCACCGGGCAGCCGAAGTTCAAATCGATGTGGTCGGCGCGGTCTTCCTCGACGATCAGGCGCACCGCCGCCCCGACGGTCTTGGGGTCCACGCCATAGAGCTGGACCGAACGCAGTTCCTCGTCCGGGTCGTGGGAGATGATGCGCATGGACTCCGCATTGCGCTCCACCAGAGCCCGGGAGGTGACCATTTCGGTGACGTAGACCCCGCCGCCGTATTCGCGGCAGAGCCTGCGGAAGGCCTTGTTGGTGATGCCGGCCATGGGCGCCAGGATCACCGGGGTGTCAATGGTGTGCTTGCCCAGCTGGAGCGGGGGCAGCTCAAGTTTCGCCGCCGAGGGCGCGCCGGTCTGGGATACGTCGGAAATTGCAGTCACTAACCCATTCTCTCAAATAGATCCAAATCCGTGGGGGCCGGGCGCCAACTTGTGCATCACACCGGGAATAATGGGTGGCCTCGCAGGGCTGTACCCAACGTACATACGTTTGCATGCAAAGGATGAGGCGTGAAAAAGATTGGCTTCTTGACCTTCGGCCACTCGGGAGGCTCCAGCAACTCGCCGGTGCCCACCGGGGCCGATGCCGTGCGCCAGATGCTTGACCTGGCCGTCGCCGCCGAGGAATCCGGGTTCGACGGGGCCTGGATGCGGGTGCACCACTTCGGCAACTCACTTTCCACCCCGTTCCCGCTGCTGGCGGCCATGGCGGCGAAGACCACCACGCTCGAGGTCGGCACCGGCGTGATCGACATGCGCTACGAGAACCCGCTCTACATGGCCGAAATGGCCGGGGCCACCGACGCGATCAGCAACGGGCGCCTGCAGCTGGGCATCAGCCGCGGTTCACCCGAGTCCGCCCGCGACGGGCAGCACCAGTTCGGCTACGACCTGGAACCCGGGAACAGCTGGGCAAATGAAACGCGCCTACGGGCAGCTCGCTTTCGCGCAGCCATCGCCGGGGAAGGCATGGCCCACCCGATGCCCGACCGCCACCACGACCAGGACCAGCTGATCCCGGTCAACCCGCTCTCCCCCGGCCTGGAAAACCGGATCTGGTGGGGAGCTGCGACCATCGGCTCGGGGCTGTGGACCGCGTCGGTGGGCATGAACCTGCTCTCCTCCACGCTGCTGCTTCAGGACGATGGACGGCCCTTCCACGTGCTGCAGGCGGACCAGCTGCGCCAATACAAGGAGGCCTACGCCGTCAGCGGGCACAGCACCGGAGGGATGACCGCGGTGACCCGCAGCGCGTTCCCGATCACCACCGACAAGGACGAGATCTTCTTCGGGCGCCGCGAGCGCGGGGACTCCGTGGGCGTGCTGGACGGATCGGTTGCCCGCTCGGGTCCCACCTACGCGGGCTCCCCCGAAGAGGTCGCGCAGCAGTTCCTGGACGACGACGCGATCACCGAGGCCGACTACGTGCTTTTCGCCCTGCCAAACCAGCTCGGCGTGGACTACAACGCGCACGTGATGACCGAGATCGCGAAGATCGCCCGCGAGCTGGGCTGGAAGAAGTAGCCTGCACGGACAACGATGGCGCCGGATCCTCCCCCCAAAGGGGAAGCATCCGGCGCCATCGGCGTTGCGGTGCGAAAAGCTACGCGGTGGCCACTATGTGCGTGGTGGCGGTGACCGTGGCGTGGTTGGCGCGCACCAGCGCATCGACGAGCGAGGAGAGCACGACCATGGACCCGTCGACCTCCAGCTTCACCGGGTACTGGTGCGCCAGCATCGCCAGCATCCCGCGGATCGGCTCCGCCGATTCGTCGTAGCCCAGTTCCGGGTTCCAGCCCAGCAGCACGTCGGCGGGCGCATCGGCGCGCGCCGGGGTGTAGCTGATGGCAAAGGTGAGGATCTTCCCGCCCTTGGCCTTGGGTTTGTCGCGGAAGACAACCACGCCCTGGGCCCCGGTCGCGTCGTCCAGCAGCATCTTCTGCGCACTGCCGAGGGTCATGTTCGCCGGGTCCCACTCGTGGGTCGCGTTGTAGAACTCCACGACCAACTTGGTCAACTCGACGGAGCCGGTGGCGATGTCGTCCAGGGTCAGCCCGTCGTCCTCGAAGTGCGGCAGCGCCAGGCCGCCGGGCTCGACGACCACGTCGCGGGCGACCTGGATCTCTCCCATGCCCAGCGCCGCGCAGAACCCGGCCGCGGCCGCGGCATCGGTTCCGGCGGTCACGGTGTAGCGGGCCTTGAGCTCGCCCGGCTGCCCGGCCGGCACCAGGGCGCGCAGGCGCGCGACCAGTTCGGTGCCGACCCCGGTGCGCCGGTGTTCGCGCGCGACCTCGACGTAGAGCCACAGGCGCGTCGGGTGCAGCGTCGAGGCGAACACCACGCCCGCCGCGACGGCAATGCCCTGGTCGGTGGCCACCAGCGCGCGGCTGAAGGGCGCGTCCGAATCCTTGCGGAACATGGTCCGGTCCTGGTGGGCGTGCGGGGATGCCGGGTCGCCGAAGATCTCCAGCAGCGCCAGGTCGTCCCCCTCGGCCCAGGGCCGGTATTCGAGTGTCGACATGGCCCTAGGCTCCGTTGAGGCGCTCGGACAGGTAGGTGCGCACCTTGTCCAGTGCCACGCGTTCCTGGGTCATGGTGTCGCGGTCGCGAATGGTCACGGCCTGGTCCTCGAGGGTGTCGAAGTCCACCGTGATGCAGAACGGGGTGCCGATCTCGTCCTGGCGGCGGTAGCGGCGGCCGATGGCGCCGGCGTCGTCGAAGTCGATGTTCCAGGTCTTGCGCAGCTCGGCGGCCAGCGCCTTGGCCTTCGGGGACAGGTCCTCGTTGCGCGAGAGCGGCAGCACCGCGGCCTTGACCGGGGCCAGGCGCGGGTCAAGCTTCAGCACGGTGCGCTTGTCCACCCCGCCCTTGGCGTTGGGGGCCTCGTCCTCGACGTAGGCGTCGACCAGGAAGGCCATCATCGAACGGGTCAGGCCGAAGGACGGCTCGATCACGTACGGGGTGAAGCGTTCGCCGGTGGCCTGGTTGAAGTAGGACAGTTCGGTGCCCGAGCCCTTGGAGTGGGAGCTCAGGTCGAAGTCGGTGCGGTTGGCGACGCCCATGAGCTCGCCCCACTCCGAGCCCTGGAAGCCGAAGCGGTACTCGAAGTCGATGGTGCCGGCCGAGTAGTGGGCGCGCTCGTCCTCGGGGACGTCGAAGCGGCGCAGGTTTTCCTCGTTGATGCCCAAATCCAGGAACCAGGCCCAGCAGTCCTCGACCCACTTGTCGAAGAACGCCGGGGCGTCCTCGGGGGCGGTGAAGAACTCGATTTCCATCTGCTCGAACTCGCGGGTGCGGAAGATGAAGTTGCCCGGCGTGATCTCGTTGCGGAAGGCCTTGCCGATCTGGCCGATGCCGAACGGCGGCTTCTTGCGGCTGGCGGTGAGCACGTTGTTGAAGTTCACGAAGATGCCCTGCGCGGTTTCCGGGCGCATGAACGCCATGCCGGCGGCGGAGTCGACCGGACCCAGGAACGTCTTCATCAGGCCGGAGAACATCTGCGGTTCGGTGAACTGGCCCTTGGTGCCGCAGTCGGGGCAGGGGATTTCGCTCATGCCGTCGGCCGGCTGGCGCTTCTTCTTGGCGACGAAGGCCTCGATGAGGTGGTCCTGGCGGTGGCGCTTGTGGCAGGAGGTGCACTCGACCAGCGGGTCGGTGAACGTGGCGACGTGGCCGGAGGCCTCCCAAACGGCCTTGGGCAGGATGATGGAGGAATCCAGTCCCACCATGTCCTCGCGCCCGCGCACGAAGGTCTGCCACCATTCGCGCTTGATGTTTTCCTTCAGTTCGGTGCCCAGGGGTCCGTAGTCCCATGCGGAGCGGGATCCGCCGTAGATTTCACCGGCCTGGAAGACGAAGCCGCGCCGCTTGGCGAGGGAGATGACTTGATCGAGCTTGGACTGAGGCGCCATAACAACTCCAATGGTTCACGAGGCCGCTGGTTGCGGTCCGTTGGGCGAAAACATACTCGCCCAGCCTAACGTGTTTGGGTTGCGAAGTCCGAGTTTCGCGCCCGCCTCCGGCCCATGATGCGCGGCACGCCGGGAGCGCGCGCAGCGCACGCGGGAATGCCGCACCCGGAAGGACTCCGGGTACGGCAAAGGGGATGCGGGGCTCAGCGCTCGGGGACCCAGGACGAGGCGCGGACGCCTGCCCCGGTAAGGCTGTCGCAGTGGACCAGTTGCGTGCCGAGCCTCGTCAGCGAACACGCGGCGGTGGACACCGCGTCAACGGCGACCGCGCCTCCGGGGTCCTGCTTGGCCATCGCCGGGGACGGCCCGGCCAGGGCCAGGGCCAGGGCGATGGCGGCCAGGCCCGCGAGCCGCGGGGCCGTGCGTGGGAAATTCATGGTGTTGCCTCCAGTGGGAACGGTTTCCGATACCTCAACGGTGCGCCCGGTGCCCGGCGGACGGCATCGGGCATGGATCCTCAAGATTCGGGCAAAAGCCCTCAGGTTTCCCCGACGGCGGGCGGGGATGGTGGGAAACTGTTCTTGTGGCACAAGAGCTTGGGGTGATTGGCCCGGATCTCGTGGGGAGGGCGACGGAGCTGGCCGAGATCGAGGCGTGCCTGAACGGCTCGGCCGCAGGCAGCGCCTTCACCCTTGTGGTTTCGGGCGATCCCGGCATCGGGAAAACGGCACTCGTGCACCGGGCCTGCGCCGAGATGGCACCCGAGGTCCTCGTCCTGTCCGGGGCCTGCCTGCCGCTGGCCTCCATGACCGTCCCGTTCCTGGCGCTGCGGTCGGCCATTCGGCAGGCTCCCCGGATCGAAGGCATCGAGCCGCCCGTCATCGGCCCCAGCGGTTCCGCGCCCGACGCCGTCATCATCGCCATCGACAACTGGCTGAGCGAACTGTGCCGGATCCGCCCCGTGGCACTGGTGATCGACGACCTGCAGTGGGCGGGCGCCAGCACCTTGGACGCCTTGATGTACCTCATCGCCGGACCCGCCAGCCGGAGGCTGTCCATCCTGGCCACGCTGCGCAGCGGGGAGGTCGGGGAAAGGCATTCCCTGCGGCGCTGGCTCGCCGACATCCGGCGCATGCCGCGGATCTCCTGGCTGAAGCTCGGACCCCTGGACAGGCTCGCGACCGGGGCCCAGATGGCGCTGGTGCTCGGGGCTCCCCCGCACCAGTCGCTGGTGCAGGAGGTCTACGCACACACCGCCGGCAACGCCTACCTCAACCGGCTGATCGTTTCCGGCCTGGGCCCGGAGACCCGGCACCTTCCGGTGCTGCTCCCCGAGGACCTGGGGGCGGCGGTCCTGCGTTCCTGGCACGGGCTGTCCGACGGCGCGCGGCAGCTGACCCGGTTGATGGCCGTTGGCGGGCGGCCCATCCGCGCCGAGGACCTGGCGGGCCTGTCCAGGCAGGCGGGGTCCGCCCTCGACGCCGCCGCCATCCTGCACGAGGCGACCGATGCGGGACTGGTCGAACGCGCGCCCAACGGAACGCACTGGTGGTTCCACCACCCGATCATCTCCGAGGTCCTGGAACAGGGGTTGGAGAGCGGGCAGCGACGGGACTGGCATGCCCTGTTTGCCGCCTACGGGGAAAACTTGCTGGCCCGCGGGACCACGCCGGACTTCGAGTTCCTGGCCGCGCTGGCGCAACACCACGACGCGGCCGGCCATACCGCCGAGGCCTACCGGTGGACGCTGCGCGCCTCCGTCGCCGCCGGGGCGGCCGGCGGGGCCCATGAGATGTTGCGCCTGCTGCACCGCGCCCTGGCCCTGCACGCAGGGCTGCCCGGCGCGGAGGAAAGCCGGGAGGAACTGCTGGTCCGGCTGCGTGTGGCCGCCGACGGCGCCGGCGCCATGGACGATGAACTCGAGGCGGTCCAGGCCCTGCTGGAGGAGGTCGACCCCGTCTCCCGGCCGCTGGAGGTTGCCGAGCTGCTGGTGCGCCGCACCCTGCTGCGCTTTTCCGCGGGCCTGGAGTTCCTCTCCAGCGCCCCGCTGCTCCAGGCAATCCGGCTGGCCCGGGGGGCGCCGGCGAGCTGGCAGCATGCCTACGCCCTGGCCGAGCTCGCCCACGTCGGGTTGTGGCAGAACGATCCCGCTGCCCGGGACCGCGCCTCCCGGGCGCTGGAGATCGCCCTGGAGGCGGGAAACCCGCGGGCACTGTCCTTTGCCCTGACGGCCAACGCGATGGCGGCGGTGATCGACGGGCGTCCGGCCCAGGCCCGCGTGCTGGCCGCCAGGGCGGCGGGCGCCGCCGAGCTGGCCCAGGACTTCTGGGCATTGCTCCACGCCACGACCTGGCAGGCAAACGCCACGGAGACCTGGGCCAGCCAGGTGTTTGCCGAGCTCATGCGCGCCGGCAGGGAACGGCTGGCGGCCCTTGGGGCTCCCCACGTGTACATCTCCAAGATGGCCGCCGACGAGGCCAGCAGCTACCTGGCCATCGGCCGATGGCGCGAATGCGGGCAGGCCCTGCGCCTGGCCCTTGGCTCGGACCCCGGTCCCCTGGGGGATGTCGCGGCGCGGCTGACCGCCGCACGGCTGGCCGCCCTGCAGGGCAGCCAGGACGAGGCACGCTCGCACCTGGCCCGCGCCGAGGAACTGTTCGCGCACCAGTCCGGGTACAACAACCTTGATTTCGATGCCGTCCGGGCGGAGGTCTTCCTGGCGGCGGAGGACCCCGACGCCGCCTACGCCGCGGCCCTGGCGGGTGCCGCCAAGACGGGCCAGCCGCCGACCATGTGCGAATGGCTCATTCCCCTGGCCGCCCGCGCCCTGGCCGACATGGTCCAGGTTGCCCGCGACGAGGGCAGGGATGCCGCCGGAACGCTGGCACTCGCCGACGACCTGATGCGCAGCTTCCCCTCCGTGATCAGGGAGCCCGGGAACGAGACCGAGCTGTACGAGGTGCAGATAGCCGCCTTCGAGCTGTTGTACCGGGCCGAGGTCGGCCGCGCCCGGGCCGGCGCCGGGAACGCCAAGGAATGGATGGAGGCCACCGAGGCGTGCCAGGCGGCGTCCCTGCGCTGGGAAGAGGCCTATGCCTGCTGGCGGACCGTGCAGGCGCTGCTGCTCCACGGCCACTCCGGACGCGGCCCAGCGGCCTCGTTCCTCCACCGCGGACTCGCCCTGGCCGGGGAACTCGAGGCGCGGCCCCTGGCGATGCGGCTGGACGAGTTTGCCGCCAGGGCCCGGATCCCCGTGGTTTCCCCGGCAGGGGAAGGCCATCCGGAAACCTATGCGGTGCTTTCCGGACTCACGACGCGCGAACGGGAAGTCCTGGGGCACGTCGTTTCCGGGCTCACCTATGCGGAAATCGCCCGTGCCATGGTGATCAGCGAGAAAACGGTCAGTTCACACATCTCGCACCTGTTGGCCAAGACGGGTGCGGCAAACCGCCTGGACCTCTCCCGGCTCGCGACCCGCCGGGGCGCGGACCGGCGGGGGCGAGGGGGTTGAGCCCGCCGCTTGGGGCATTCGGGCATGAGGCGGGCGCACAAGGTCGCTCAGCCGGCAATGGCCTCGCGGGAATCGATCGGATCGAGCAGGGCGCCGCGCATCTCCTCGCCGAGTTTCGGCGGCACGTCGACGTCCACGTCCAGTGCCTGCAGGATCCGGCTGAGGTAGTTCCGGGCCGCGGCCGCCAGGGTGATGTCAACGATCTCCCGGTCGGAGAACCCCATGTCGCGCAGCCGCCGGCTGTCGGCCTCGACCATGGCGGCCGAGTCCGTGCTCAACTTGACGGCGAAGTCCATCATCGCCACCTCGGCCTCGTCCAGGCCGGCATCGCGGTAGTCCCTGGCGATCCGCAGCAGCTGCTGCTCGTCGAAGAACTTCAACGCCTTGTTCCCGTGGGCCAGCCGGCAATGCCGGGAGCCGAGTCCGAGCGCCGCGGCCAGGGTCACCAGCTCGTACCGGCGCATTCCCATCGACCCGGCGATCGCCGACTGCAGGGTCTTCCAGGCCTCGAAGGCCTCGGGATTCATGGCCAGGACCTTGGTGTGGCTCGGCACGTAGCCCAGCGCCGCACGGTCCGCGGCGTACGCTGCGGCCATCGCGCCGCCGGCCTCGGATTCGCCGATGGTTTCAAGAATGCCCATGGTGCCTGCCCCTGTTCCGCAGGAGGGGAATCGGCCTTTGGCGCGCATGCGCCCCGTGCCGTCTTCCACTTCCCCTGCTAGTGGGATCGTAGGGCAAACGGGCCGGCCGGCACATGGGGCGGATGCCCCAAGTTCGCCAGGGGATTTCGTCGGGTGCGCACCAAGGCCGGCCGGGATGAAACGCTAGTTCCGCACCCGCCGGATCCTTCCGCTCGGAATCGAGGTCATGGCCACCGCGGCCAGCGTCAGCAGCGTCCCGGCAATGGTCGCGGCATTGATCACCGCGCCCGGGGCGGGCACCACCACGTCAATGAGCAACGAGCCGACCAGTTGCCCGCAAATCATGCCCAGGCCGGTCAGCAGGACGCCCAGGTGCTTGACCAGGAACGCGGAGAGCCCGATGAACACGCACCCCAGCGGCCCGCCCAGGTAGTACCACCACTGGCTCGGCAACGCCCCCGGGAGGCCCTGGGTCGGCAGGCGCACCATCAACAGGACGGCGAGCATGGTCCCGCCCACCAGGAAGTTCACCAGCGTTGCGGCGACCGGTGTTCCATAGGCCTGCGCCTGGACGCCGTTGGCGGCGGACTGGAATCCCATGAGGAAGCCCACGACCAGGGGCACGGCCATCGGCAGCAGCAAGGTGGCGATGGACGCGGCGGAACCCAGCCGCGGGCTCACGGCCCAGATGACTCCCGCGATGGTCAATCCGGCCCCGAGGGCGCGGATGGTGCTGATGCGCCGGCGCCCGCCGGGCCCGAAACCGATGCCGTCCACCAGCAGGGAACCCAGGGTTTGGCCGGTGACGATGGATACGGTGAACAAGGCGACGCCCAGCAGCGGCACCGTCAGCGTCTGGGAGATCACCACGAACGCACCGATGCAGCCGGCGGCCAGGTACCACACCGGAAAGCGCTTCTGGCGCAGGGCCCGCGGGATCTCCAGGGCGCCGGCGCGCGCCCGCGGCACCACCAGCGAGACGACCACCAGCACGATGAGGCCGGTGGTGAAGCTGACCAGCGAGGCGGCCACCGGATCCCCCAGCCGGATGCCCAACGCCCCGTTGATGCGGCTTTGGATCGGCATCGCCAATCCGGCCACCACCGCCGTTGCCACGTAAAGGGGCGCCAGGGACCGTGACTGGTGCGCCGCGGGAAGAGGTGTCGAACTCATGATGCCTTCCTTGCCCTCCAGCGCGGTCTCCCGTTGGGCTGCCAGGAGGCCACCAGGACCGCCGCCAGGGTGACCAGTGTTCCAACGATTTCGTTCGCGCCGACCTTTTCCGGCGAGATGGCCAGGTCCATGGCCAGGGAACCGACCAGCTGCCCGGTCACCAGCCCCATGCCCAAAAGCAGGGCCCCGAGCCGGGGAACCAGGGTGACACCCGTGACCACGAAGAGGATGCCCAGGGGGCCGGCGAAGTACATCCACCATAGCGGCGCCTGGGAGAATCCAAAGGATTCGACCCGCAACAAGGCCGCAAGTGCCATGGCCACCAACACCCCGGCACTCGAGGAGACATAGTTGATGGCCGTCGCCGTGGTGGTGGAACCATAGGCCTTCCCGGCGCGGCTGTTCATGGATTGCTGGAAGCTGACCAAGAGTCCCGCGCCGGCGGCGAAAGCCAGGGCCAGAAGGGCCTGGGGCGATTCGGCTGCTTGCGCTCCGGCACCCCAGGCGGCGATCACCGCCCCGATGACCAGAAGCCCCGCGCCCAGCAGCCGGATGCGGGTCACCGGCTGCTTGCCGGCCGGACTGAATCCGATCACGTCGATGACGATGCTAGACAGGGTCCTGGCGCCAACGACCGCAACGGCGAAAAGCGCCAGGCCGATGGTGCCCACGCTCATGGCCTGCGCGACCATGTAATACGATCCGACCAACCCGGCGAGAAGGAACCATCGCGGAATCGGGCGGTCGCGCCACACGGAGCCGAATTTCCTCCACCCGGCCCGGGCGCCGGGGATCGCGACGCTCGCCACCAAAAGGCAAACCAGTGACGTGAGTGCGCTGAGCAGGGCCGCCGGGAAGTAACCGCCCAGGACGCCGGCCGCCCTCGAAGTGATCAGGGCCTGCAGGGGCATCAACATCCCGGCGGACGCGGCCAGTGCCAGTGGCACTGCATGTGCTCGCGGTTCGGGGCGTGCCACGGGTCTCCTTGGGGACGGGTTCGTTACTAGTGAAACTTACGCCGAACCTTCCGCGGTCTGCGCATTGTGTCGCCAACGCCACAAAACCTGCCTCACGCCCTCCCCCGGTGCGCCAGGGGACAACCGATGCGCCATGATGGATACATGGCAAATCCCGAAATTTTCCCCATCCAAATCCGCGACGAGTCGATTCGACTGGGTCAACTGCTGAAACTGGCATCGTTGGCCGATGACGGACTCCACGCCAAGCAACTGATCGAGGACGGCCTGGTGAAGGTCAACGGCGACATCGAGACCCGCCGTGGAGCCCAGATCCGCAATGGCGACACGGTGACCGTCAACGGCGAGTCCGTCCGCGTGGAGACCGCGTAACCTCGCAGCATCCGGTGCCGGCGGTTGGCATCATGCGTTCCAGCTGACCGCCACAATCCCCTGCACGTCTTCCAGACTCATGCCGGCCCTGCGCGCGGCAGCGACCAGTCGCTGGACTTCCTTCAGCGCCGGAGCGTCCAGAACCTGGCCGGGGTTCACCCGGGTACCGTTTGCACGTCCCGTGCGCACCAATCCGGCCGCTTCGAGTTCCTTATAGGCCTTGGCCACCGTGCCGGCGGCAACCCGCAGGTCACCGGCCAGCTGCCGCACCGGTGGCAGCTTGGCGTCCACCGCCAACTCCCCGGACTGGATGAGCGCGGTTATCTGCGCACGGATCTGTTCGGCCGGACCGCTGGGGTGGGATGGGTCAATGGTGATCATGCGATTGCCGCAGCCGTAGCAGGCAGCCTCAGTGGGCGCAGCGTTGCCCCCATCCACCCCAGCAACCGAACCAGCAAGACGGCGCCGACAACAAGAAGCAGCAGTGCGACGACGGCCATGGCCAGCGCCAGGGCGCCCAGGACCGGATCCAGCATCATGCTGGGCATCGAGTTCTCATCGAGGACTTGGCCCACGACGTACCCCGGGTCCATTCCCGAGCTACGCAGTGCGGCTGCCGCAAAAAACATCAAGGGTGCGATCTGGAAACAGAGCATCGCGCTGAAACCCGTGCTGATCACGTATCCGGCGTTGGTTCGCACCCCATCGTCGAACGGCAGTAGCCGCAGCCCACGTATCCGCGGCCGGCGCGCGTTCGCGTTCAGTGCCCACAAACTCAGACCGGCGCCCAACAGCAGCAGCGCCAGGATCGGAATCCCGTAATACCACCCCGGGAAGGGGCTAACCGATCCGACACCCAGCTGGACCTGGGTCACGACCCTGTTGTCATCCAGCACCGCGCCTCCGGTTGACATGTACGTAAGATTCCGGAAGCGTCCCCGCTCGTCGGTTCCCGACAGGAGCCCCGCGACAACGAGGCCAAGAATGGACGCCCCGAGCAGGACGGCAGGCATCACGATTCCCCAGGCCGGGCCGAACATCCCGGTGGAACGCGGCGTCAGCTCCGCACTGACGCTCAGCGACGATTCGGTTGGAGGGTTCGCAAATTCATGCGGCAGCCGCCAACCGGCGAAAACCAGTGCGGCCAGGACCCACATTCCGGCGGGGGCGGCGGCCAGGGGCAGGCCCGCGGATGCAGGGAATGCAACATGGAGGACAAGGGCCGCTGCCCCTCCCGAGGCCATCGCGGCCACGGCCACCAAGGTGCGGGCCCGCAGGCTGCGCAGCACCTTGAGGGCGTTGGCCCGTTCGCCGTCTTTGCCTTCGGCGGCCAGCGACAGGAGATCGGAGCGATACTGGGTGAAGATGCTCCGTTTGAGCAGCACCGTGATGCCGACTCCAAAGCCAATAAGGACCAGCAGTGCGAATCCATTGACCATGGGTGCTCCCCTTGCCTCGGCGGGAAAGCCAAACAGCCGCCCGCTTGTATCAATAGCTCAATACAAGCAGGCGGCCGCTTCTTGTGTCAATGAGTTGGCACAAGAAGCCCCTAGATCGTCGCGCCCTTCAGCACGACGTGGCTCAGGAACTCGTGCACGTGCGCCATCTCCTGTGCGTTGACCGAGTGGAACATGTTTGTGTAGAGCACCTTGGTGACATGGACGTCGCTGGTGGCCCAGGCGTGCGTGTACTCGATCTTGTCCTGCGTAATGACGGGATCGGCCTGGTCCCGGCCCCAGAACACCGGCTTCTGCAACTCCTTGAGCTTCGCATCCTGGAAAAAGCCATCCCCTTCTTCCGGCACGGCAAACCCCGAGAGGCCGACAACCGAGGAGAAGGCGTCGGGCTGATGCCGGAGCAGGGACGTGGCCACGGCCATTCCCATGGAGAAGCCCAGCAGGCTCACCGATGAATGCTGCTTGCTGACCGGTTCGAGCCAGCCCCACAAATCAGCGATGGATTTCTTGACGGCATCAAAGGAATAATCCAGGTCTTGCATCAGCGGGAACCAGGTGTACCCGGGGCCCAGCGACTGCGGTGCCCGAACCGAGACTATGGTGAAATCTTCGGGCAGCATGGGGGCCAGCCCCATGAGGTCCTCTTCATTGGAGAGGTAGCCGTGCAACAGCACCAGTAGCGGGGTGCCGGCGCGCTCGGATTCCGGGCGGGACCAAATGACAGTGGGGTTCCAACTTGTTTCGCTCACCAGACCAGTCAAGCAGAAATTCGCGGCATTCGGCGATTTGCCGCTCAACCTACGCTT
>NZ_JBIXLN010000075.1:0-12842 GCF_045798555.1 Paeniglutamicibacter sp. MACA_103
CGCCGCGCTACTTGGCGGATGCCGCCGAGGCCGAGGAGGCGGAGGAAGCCGAGGAGGCCGACGATGCGGAGCCCTCTTCTTCTTCGCCTGCCGGGCGCACGAAGTCGCTCAGGTCGACGACGTTGCCGTTGGTGTCGGTGACGACCGCCAGCTCCAGGACCTTGGCAAGTGCCTTGCGGCGGCGGACTTCGCCAACCAGCATCGGGACCTGGCCGGCGCCGTCGAGCATCTGGGCGAACTGGTTCGGGTCCATGCCGTACTGGCCGGCGGTCTGGACGATGTAGTCGATCAGTTCGGACTGGGCAACGCCAATCTTCTCTGCCTCGGCGACGGCGTCGAGCACGATCTCGTTCTTGAAGGCCTTGGCGGTGTTCTCGCGAACCTCGTTGCGGTGCTCTTCGGTGTCGTGGTCTTCACCTTCGGTGTGCGAACCCTGCTCGAAGTGCTGGTCGACCTGCTCGGTGATGACGGATTCCGGAACCGGAACCTCGACGAGCTCCATGAGCTTGTCCAGGACGAGGTCGCGGGCGGCAACGCCCTGGTCCATGACCTTGGACTCCGCGGCATCCTTGGCGAGGGATTCGCGCAGTTCGGCCATGGTGTCGAACTCGGAAGCCAGCTGGGCGAAGTCGTCGTTGGCCTCGGGGAGCTCGCGCTCCTTGACGGCGGTGACGGTGACCTTGACCTGTGCGTCGGCACCTGCGTGCTCGCCGCCGGCCAGCTTGGTGACGAAGGTGGCGTCCTCGCCTGCGGACAGGCCGGTGACTGCCTCGTCCATGCCCTCGAGCATGGTGCCGGAGCCAACCTGGTAGGACAGGCCGGTGGCCGAGTCGACCTCTTCGCCGTCGACCGATGCGGTCAGGTCAAGGGTGATGAAGTCCTGGTCGGCGGCCGGGCGCTCGATGGACTTGAGCGTGCCGAAGCGGCCGCGCAGGTCATCCAGTGCCTTTTCGATGTCGGCTTCGCCGGCTTCGGTGGCGTCGACGGTGACTTCCAGGCCCTTGTATTCCGGCAGTTCGATGCTCGGGCGGATGTCGATCTCGACCTGGAAGGCCAGCTGGCCTTCGCCTGCAACCTCCGCGGAGGGCTGCTCGGTGATCTCTACCTCGGGACGCGACAGCGGAACGATCTCGTTCTCGGTGACGGCCTGCTGGTAGTAGGTGTTCATGCCTTCGTTGATGGCAGTTTCCAGGACGTAGCCACGGCCGACGCGCTGATCAATCATGCGGGACGGGACCTTGCCGGCGCGGAAGCCGGGAACCTGGATCTGCTTGGCGATGGTCTTGTAGGCCTCAGCGATACGCGGCTTCAGTTCCTCGTAGGGAACTTCAACGGTGAGCTTGACCCGGGTGGGGGTGAGGGTTTCGACGGCGCTCTTCACAGCGGTGTACTCCTGGTGTGTGATGTTTGGTCTGAGCTGGACTTCAACCCCGCAACGGTATCCGTTGCGGGGTTGAAGGTACAGAGTCGGGGTGACAGGATTCGAACCTGCGACCTCACGCTCCCAAAGCGCGCGCTCTAGCCAAGCTGAGCTACACCCCGATTAGTGCAGAAACAGTCTATGCAAAATAAACAAGTTTCCACTAATCGGCCCGTCAACCAGAAGTTTGGATTTCGTCGACGGCGCGGAACAACCATACAAGCAATCGCGGGAAAACAAAATTCGTGCTTTCGCATGGGGAAAAGCCCCGGATTGCCGCAGTTTCCGGGGGTCGCCGACCATGGGAGGGAGGGCGGAAAACCCACACGGCGCCGCCGCGCGGGGCGAAAAGGGATCGACGTCACAATTTGATGCAAGGAAGCGAAATTCCACTACCCGGGGAAAGGGAAAAGCGACCTGGTTCCGAGGGAACCAGGTCGCTTTTTATTGGAGGGGATGACGGGAATCGAACCCGCATCATCAGTTTGGAAGACTGAGGCTTTACCACTAAGCTACATCCCCGCATTTGCCCACCTTGTCGGTGGCAACGGATAAAACCTTAGCACCACAATTCCACGCCGTGCAAATCCGGGCCCGGACTTGCACAGATCCTTGTCAATCCGTGTGTTCGGGAGTCGGACGGGGCCGTGTCCACCGAGGGTGCTCAGCCCCGGGATCGGCCCGAAGGCTGGCAGCCCGGGCACCAATACAGCTTGCGCCCGGCGACCTCGGCCAGCGAAATGGCGGCACTGCACCGGCGGCAGCCGCGGCCCTGCCGCTGGTAGGTGTAGTACGCGTTGTCGGGCCAGAGCGGCCCCTCCGCATCGCGGTGTTCGGACAGGGTGGTGATGATCTTTCCGTCCCGGACCCCGTCGGCCATGATCGAGGCGATGTCGTCCCACAGCATCCCGGCCTTCCGCGCGGACAGCTCGCAACTGGGCAGGAACGGGTCGATCCGCGTGCGGAACAGCGTCTCGGCGCGGTAGATGTTGCCCACCCCTGCCAGCACGCCCTGGTCCATCAGCGTGGTCCCGATCGGGGTCCTCTTGCGTGCCAGGCGCGCCACGAAGTCCTTGCGCACCGCACGTGCAGCGGCTTCATTCGCGGCCGCGGAGCCCCTGCCCTTGGCCAGGTTGAATTCGCCGGCGGCTGCCACCAAGGGGTCGGGGCCAAGCTTGGCGCGCACCGCACGCGCCTGTTCGGGGGTGAGCACCTCGCAGGCGCTGGGCCCGCGCAGATCTGCCCAGCCATGCGCGGACACCAGCCGCGCACGCACCTGGCCTACCGGCTCGGGCGGGCCCGTGTAGGGGCCGGCTTCCCCGTCGGGACCCAGCTCGCTCTCACCCACCTTGCGCGGGGCGCCGATGGAGGAGGCCCCCGAGAAGTGCTCGTCTCCCCCGAAGCTCCAGGCCCCGTAGAGCCCCAGGTGCACGCGCAGCACCAGGTCGTTCTCGAAGCCCAGGAAGAGCTGCTTGCCGTGCGCCTCCGAGGTGATGAGCCGTTGGGCGTCGATCAGCCCCGCGGCGGGGGCAAAGCGGCCCTGGGGCGAGGAGACAGCAAGGACCTGCCCGCCAAAGACGTCGTCAAATTGGCGGGCAAGTCGGTGTACGGAATGGCCTTCGGGCATGGTGGTGTGCCGTGGCTTGGTTAGGCCACGACCTCGCCGGTGGTTTCGTAGGTGGCGATCTTGGAAATGCGGCGGATGTGGCGCTCGACGTTGGAGAACGGCTCGGAGAGGAACGCCTCGATGATGCCGGCGGCTTCCTCCAGCGAGTGCTGGCGTCCGCCCACGGCCACGACGTTGGCGTTGTTGTGCTCGCGTGCCAGGCGCGCGGTGTCCAGGTTCCAGGCCAGGGCGGCGCGGATGCCGACGACCTTGTTCGCGGCGATCTGCTCGCCGTTGCCCGAGCCGCCGAGCACGATGCCCAGCGAGTCCAGGCCGGCGGCCTGGTCGGCGACCACGGCGAGTGCGGCGTTGATGCAGAAGGAGGGGTAGTCGTCCTCGGCGTCGTACGCGGCGGGGCCGTGGTCGACCATCTCGTAGCCCTTGGCGCCGAGGTGCTCGATGAGGTGGGCGCTGAGCTCGAGGCCTGCGTGGTCGGTGGCGATGTGAACGCGCATGTGTTGTGTCCTTAGACCGTGGAGGGAGAAGATGCAGGCACCAGCCTAGCGCCGGGTGCGGCGTGCCGCTAAGTCGATGACCCCGCCGCCCGCCACCCGGCCGCCGGCGGGTTGGGCAGGACCGCCGGGTTGCGGGCATCGTCCAGGGTGGCGACCGATTGGATGCGCGCTCCCCCGCGCCGGGGAACCTAGATGAAGTGCGGGCCCCGCCCGGCCAGCCGCAGCAATCCGGAGACCATCGAGCGCGCGGTCAGGGCGCTGGTGGCCGGATTCGCGGGGTCCGGGAAGTTCTCGATCGAGAACCCGTAGTTCCCGCCGCTCCCGCGCACCTCGATGGCGTGGCGGGTCAGCGTGGCACCCGGATCCGCAATGATCTCGACGTGCACCAGGTCCATGTCCCCGGCCGCCAGCCCCAGGGCCGCCGCGACGTTGATGTTGGAGGGGAAGAGCCTGACGGCATCGGCCACGGACCCGCCAAAGACCTGGCGGGGCCTGCCCGTGGCGTCCGTCTGGGAGATGGCGGCCCGCAGCGCGGCCGTCAGCCCGGGGTGCAGCAGCGCCGCCGGCGGCTTGCGGGTGCCCAGCCTGATGCCCTCGATGGTCCCCGCCGAGGCGCGGACCAGGTCCAGTCCCCCGATCGCGCCGGTGGACAGGTGGCAGCATCCCGGGCCGCGTTCCAGCAGCGTCGACCTCAGCCGGTCATCGACCAGCGCCCCCAGGGATGCCACGAGCATGTCGGTCCCGGCGCCGATGATGCCGGGGCCATGGGTGCGCACCGCTGCCGGGGAGGCGCACTCGACAATGACATCGGCCAGTTCCGTGGCCGTTCCCAGATTCACGACCGGCACCTGTCTCCCGGCCGGCCCGGCCACGCGCGCCTCTCCCGCTGCGCCTTCCAGGGCCGCCCGGTCCAGCACCCCGGCCACCCGCACGTCGTCCGCATGCGAAGCAAGCATCCGGTGAACCGCCTGGCCGATTGCGCCGTATCCCAGCAGCACCACATCAATTCCCATGTCATCCATCAAACCAGTCCCGCGCCACTTGCGGCACCGTGGGGTGTTGGTGAGACAATGGGCACACTGTTCAAGGCTTGTTTCACACTCTCGTACGGCCCCGCATTCCGTGCTGCACCACGCGGCGGCCCGACGGGCCGGCCTGGAACACCATGATTTTCGCCACCGGCAACCATCGAAAGGCGCGTCAGCGACCATGCCAGGAATGAACCTCACCCGCGAGGAGGCCCGCACCAGGGCCGCATTGATCACCGTCCACTCCTACGACGTCGAGCTGGACCTGACAGGATCCGACACCGTCTTTTCCTCGCGCACCACGGTGCGCTTCTCCGCCGCCGAGGGGGCGGAGACCTTCATCGACGCGGTCACCGCCGCCGTCCGCTCGGTGAACCTCAACGGCGTGGAGCTGGACCCGGCCGTGGTCTCCGACGGCGTGCGCATCGCGCTGCCGGGCCTCGCGGCGGAGAACACGCTGGTCATCGACGCCGACGCGCTCTACATGAACACCGGTGAGGGCCTGCACCGCTTCGTGGACCCGGTGGACCAGGAGGTGTACCTGTACTCGCAGTTCGAGGTGCCCGATTCCCGGCGCATGTTCGCGGTCTTTGAGCAGCCCGACCTGAAGGCCACCTTCGCGTTCACCATCACCGCTCCCGCACACTGGGACGTCATCTCCAACGCGCCGACCCCGGAGCCGGTGGATGCCCGCGAGGGCGCCAGGACGTGGGCGTTCGCCCCGACCGCGCGCATTTCCTCCTACATCACCGCGCTCGTCGCCGGCCCCTACCGGTGCGTCCGCTCTGAGCTGAGAAGCAGCGACGGACGGGTCATCCCGCTGGGCGTCTTCGCCCGCGCCTCGCTCATGGAGCACCTGGACGCGGAGAACATCTTCGCGCTCACCCGCCAGGGCTTCGAGTTCTTCGAGAAGCAGTTCGGCACGCCCTACCCTTTTGAGAAGTACGACCAGCTCTTCGTGCCCGAGTTCAACGCCGGCGCCATGGAAAACGCCGGTGCCGTGACGTTCCTGGAGTCCTACGTCTTCCGTTCGAGGCCCACCGACGCCATGGTCGAACGCCGCGCCATCACCATCCTGCACGAGCTCGCGCACATGTGGTTCGGGGACCTGGTGACCATGCGCTGGTGGAACGACCTGTGGCTCAACGAGTCCTTCGCCGAGTTCATGTCCACGCTGGCCGCCGCGCAGAACACCGAGTTCACCTCCTCCTGGACCACCTTCAACATCCTGGAGAAGAACTGGGCCTACCGCCAGGACCAGCTGCCCTCCACCCACCCGATCGTCGCCGAGATCCGCGACCTGGAGGACGTGCAGGTCAACTTCGACGGCATCACCTACGCCAAGGGCGCCTCGGTGCTGCGCCAGCTGGTCGCCTGGGTCGGCCAGGAGGAGTTCATGGCCGGGGTGCGCAGCTACTTCGCCAAGCACGCCTGGAAAAACACCGAGCTGCCGGATTTGATGCGCGAGCTGGAGGCCTCTTCCGGCCGCGACCTCTCCGAGTGGTCGAAGCTGTGGCTGGAGACCGCGGGCGTGAACACGCTGCGCGCGCTCATCGAAGCCGACGATGCCGGGCTGATCACCGGGTTCTCCCTCACCCAGAGCGCCGTCGCCGAACACCCGGTGATCCGCCCGCACCGCCTGGCCGTGGGCTTCTACGACCTGGATGCCGACGGCACCCTGGTCCGAGTGCACCGCGAGGAACTCGACGTCGCCGGGCCCTCCACCGCCGTCCCGGCCCTGGTGGGCCGCAAGCGCCCGGCGCTGGTGCTGGTCAACGACGACGACCTGGCCTACGCCAAGATCCGCCTGGACACGCAGTCGATGGCCACCGCGACCGCACACCTGAAGGACTTCGCCGAGTCCCTGCCGCGCACCCTGGTGTGGGGAGCTGCCTGGGACGCGGTCCGCGACGCCGAGACCGGTGCCCGCGCCTACCTGGAGCTGGTGCTGAACAACATCGGGCACGAGACCGATTCCACCGTGGTCATGGTGCTGCTGCGCCAGCTGAACACCGCCCTGGACTATTACGTCGACCGCGCCGGGGCCCCGGCGGCACGCCTTGCGGCGGCCGACAGGCTCTGGGACCTGGCGCGGGCCGCCGCGTCCGGCTCCGACGCGCAGCTGCAATTCGTCGGTGCCTTCGCGCACCTGGCCCACACCGCCGAACAGCTCGACGCCGTCGCCGCGCTGCTCTCCGGCGAACACGTGCTTCAGGGGCTGGAGGTCGATGCGGAGATGCGCTGGGACCTGCTTACCTCCCTGGCCGCCGGCGGGCGTGCCGATGCCGCGGCCATCGAGGCCGAGCTGGAACGCGACGCCACCGCCACCGGGGCGCTGGCCGCACACACGGCCCGGGCCGCCATGCCCACCGCCGAGGCCAAGCGCGCGGCCTGGGACGCGGTGATCGCCGGCAAGCTCTCCAACCTCGAACAGCGCGCGGCGATCACCGGCTTCAACCGCGTGCACGATCCGGCCCTGATCGCCGGCTACCTCGACGAGTACTTCGGCACCGCCCGCACGGTGTGGGACAGCAAGAGCTACGAGATCGCCCAGCAGATCGTCACCGGGCTCTACCCGGCGGCGCAAACCTCCCCGGAGACCCTGGCCAGGACCGATGAGTTCCTGCAGAAGCTGGGGGACGAATCCCCCGCCTTGCGCCGGCTGGTCATCGAGAGCCGCGATGCGGTTCTCCGCGCCCTGGCAGCCCAGGCCGCCGACGCCTAGGCCCGCCGCCTTTCGGCGAGAATAGAGGCATGAACCTGGCACTGCACAACTATCGCGTCGACATTTCCTGGACCGGCAACCGCGGCGAGGGCACCAGCTCCTACCGCGGCTACGGTCGCGACCACGTGATCCGCGCCGCCGGCCTGCCCGACCTGCCCGGCACCGCCGACCCGACCTTCCACGGGGACAAGGACAGGTGGAACCCCGAGCAGCTGCTGCTGGCCGCCCTGTCCCAGTGCCACATGCTTTCCTACCTGCACGTGGCGGTGAAGCATTCGGTGGTGGTGACCGGGTACACCGACGCCGCGGCCGGGGTGCTGCGGCTGAACCGCGACGGCAGCGGCGAGTTCCTCGAGGCGACGCTGGCCCCGCGCGTGGAACTGCAGGACGAGTCCCAGCGCGAGCTTGCCGATTCGCTGCATGCGGCGGCCAATGCCGTGTGCTTCATCGCCCGCAGCGTGAACTTCCCGGTGCACCACGCCCCGGTGGCCCCGGGAGCCTGAACCGTGGACCGGGTGGCGGGGCATCCGGCGGGGCACTCGGCGGGGCAATCCGCGGTCGGCCTGCTCACCGCCAGGCTGCTGCCCCACGTCGTGGACGGCAAGGCGGCCGCGGCGCAGGCCTACATGAAGACCACGCAGCCCTTCCTGGGCGTGGCGCTGCCCGAGGTGCGCCGCGTCGCCCGCGAACTGGCCCGGGATGCCGGGGCCGCGAGCGCGGCGGACCGGCTGGCACTGGCCACCGAGCTCTGGAAAGACGCCACGCACCGGGAACACTGGTACGCCGCGCAGGAAATCTGTGCCGCGCCGCCCTGCCGCGGGCGCCTGGAGTTCCTGCCGCTCTACGGGCGGATGGTCACCGAGGGCGCGTGGTGGGACATCGTCGACGGCTGTGCCCGGCGCTACGGCGAGTTGCTGCGCGCCCACCCGGAGACCATCGGCCCGATGATGCGCGAGTGGTCGCGGGATGCGAACCCGTGGAAACGCCGCCAGTCGATGATCTGCCAGCTGCACCTGGGGGCCCACACGGACACCGCCCTGCTCGACGAGGCACTGGCCGCGAACCTGGGCGACCCCGGGTTCTTCATCCGCAAGGCAATGGGCTGGGCGCTGCGGCAATACGGCAAGACGGACCCGGCGTGGGTTCGCGCCTGGGTGGCCGGGCACCGGGCCGACATGAGCCCGCTCTCGGTCCGCGAGGCACTCAAGCACCTCGGTGCCACGCCGTAGCGGGCCCGGTTCCCCTCCGCCGGGTTCTCACGCCCTGCGCGAAAGCCCGCCGGGCGGCACCGCATCCACGGGATAATGGGCACAGAAGGGTCCCGGGCCGCAGCCGGGAACTGAAAGGACACCAGTGAACGAGAAGAACCCTCCGGCAGCATCCGCACCCAAGCCGGTCCTGTTGCCTTCCGGCGAAAACCTGGGCAAGCCCGTGGCGCAGTTGCGCCCGGTGGGAGCCTCGCTGTCCAACGCGCTGCCCGAGGGCAGGCTCTCCCCCAACGACGACCACGACCCGAGCCTCTACGAGGGCACGTTCTACGCCCAGGTCGGCGGGCGCGAGACGTTCCGCAAGCTCGCGGAGAAGTTCTACGAATCGGTCGGGGCCGACGCGGAATTCCGTGCCATGTACCCGGAGACGGACCTGCGCCCGGCGACCATGCGCCTGCAGCTGTTCCTGGAGCAGTACTGGGGCGGTCCCACGACCTACTCCGAGCGCCGCGGCCACCCGCGCCTGCGCATGCGGCACGTGCCGTACACCGTCAATTCGCACAACCGCGACGTCTGGCTGCACCACATGCGCATCGCCGTCGATTCCCTGGACCTGCCGCCGCTGCAGGCCGACACTCTCTGGGACTACTTCGACCGCGCCGCGCATTCGCTCATGAACGCACCGGACTAGGCGCCCAGGACGCCACCCTGGCGCGCCACCACGTGCCCGCCGCCGCTGCTCAGGCGCAGCCACGGCCCGGAGGCATACAGCTTTGAACCGGCCCCCGCGCGCAGGAACCCCAGCGCATGCGCGCCGAAGGCCATGCCCAGCGGCATCGGCGTCGCCACTCCCTCGACGGGTGAGGACCAGATCCGCGCGCGCACGGTCTTGAGCACCGGCTTGCCGGCGTTCTCGGGCAGGGCCTGGGCGACGACGCCGCTCCCCCGCATCGCCTCGGCCAGCAGCGCGTCGTCGGAAAGCACTTCCACCTGCGTCCAGCCGCCGCGCGGCACCTGCTGTCCCGCCCACGACGCCTGGACCTCGGCGGGGGGCATCGAGAGCTCCAGCGAGACAGTGCCCATCCGGGCCAGCCGGTCGGTCAGCGCGGAAATCGCATAGACCCCGCCGGCCTCGGCCGGGCGGCCCAGGCGCACCGCGCGCATTCCCAACACGGTGGGGACAGAATCGCCCAGGAACTCCGGATAGAGCACCGGGACGTACAGCGCCAGCGCGCTGCCGGCGGCCTGCACCAGCACCGCGCCGTCCTCGATCGAACGTGCGCGGGAGAAGAACGTGGACAGGTCCGCAACGGTTTCCCGGTCCTCGAGTACAACGGTTTCACTAGCCATGGCTTCATACTTTCATGTTGGGCGCCGCGGGGCTCAATGCCGTTGCCCGCGGTGACGTCCGCCGTGACTCGGGAGCGGGCGGCGCCGGAGGATACGGCGAACCCGCCACGGGGGCGATAGTGTCTTACCAGATCAATATTCCTGGCCCCAAGGAGCAGACACGTGAGCACCAACGACACCACGACGCAGAAGCTGATTGAGCTGCTTGACCTCAGCGGGGATCCCGAGGCCCGCACCGACGAGGACATCTTCGTGGGCCACACCCCGCCGCAGGCACGCAGCCGGGTCTTCGGCGGCCAGGTGCTCGGGCAGTCGGTCATGGCCGCGTCCAAGACCATCTCGGAGGACCGCCCGATCCATTCGATGCACGGCTACTTCCTGCGGGCCGGGGACGCCGCGCTGCCCATCACCTTCGGCGTGCAGCGGCTGCGCGACGGCCGCTCGTTCTCCGCCCGCCGGGTCCACGCCTACCAGAACGGCGTGCCGATCCTGTCGATGATCGCCTCGTTCCAGTCGCATTCTGAGGGGCTTGACCACCAGGACACCATGCCCGAGGGGGTCCCGGACCCCGAGTCGCTGCCCACCACCGCCGAGCTCATCGGCGACCTGGACCATCCGGTCGCGCAGGAATACGCGTACAACCGGCCCTTCGACATCCGCTACATCAGCGAACCGCTGTACTTCAAGGGACCGCGGGACCGCCGCGCGGTGAACGCCGTGTGGATGAAGACGACCTCCGCGATGCCCGAGGACGACGCCATGCACCGTGCGGCGCTTGCCTACGCCAGCGACTACACGCTGCTGGAACCGGTGCTGCGCCGCCACGGGCTGACCTGGATCACCCCGGGCATGTCGGTGGCGAGCCTCGACCATGCCATGTGGTGGCACCGCCCGTTCCGGGTCGATGAGTGGCTGCTCTATGTGCAGGAGTCCCCCAGTGCCTCCGGTGCCCGCGGTCTGGCCACCGGAAGGATCTTCAACCGCGAGGGCCAGCTGGTGGCCACCGTCGCCCAGGAGGGCATGGTGCGCGTGCCCGAAGACGGCTAAAGGTCCCGGCGGCACGAAAAAGGGGCCTGCGGTGCGGGTGAATTCAAATTCATCCGCACCGCAGGCCCCTCCTTGCAGGTGGCTGCCCCGGGGTTTCCCGGCGCTGCCACCGGGCGAGTGCTAGTCGCGGGTCAGGCGGCGGTGGGTGACGCGGTGCGGCTTGGCCGCTTCCGGGCCCATGCGCTCGACCTTGTTTGCCTCGTAGGATTCGAAGTTGCCCTCGAACCAGTACCAGTTTGCCGGGTCCTCATCGGTGCCCTCGTAGGACAGGATGTGGGTGGCCACGCGGTCCAGGAACCAACGGTCGTGCGACACGACCACGGCGCAACCCGGGAATTCGAGCAGCGCGTTCTCCAGGGACGAGAGGGTCTCGACGTCGAGGTCGTTGGTCGGTTCGTCAAGGAGCAGCAAGTTGCCGCCCTGCTTGAGGGTCAGCGCCAGGTTCAGGCGGTTTCGCTCACCACCGGAGAGCACACCCGCCTTCTTCTGCTGGTCCGGGCCCTTGAAGCCGAAGGCCGACACGTAGGCACGCGAGGGAACCTCGACCTGGCCGACATGGATGTAGTCGAGTCCGTCCGACACGACCTCCCACAGCGACTTCTCCGGGTCGATGCCGCCACGGTTCTGGTCGACGTAGGAGATCTTGACCGAATCGCCGACCTTCAGCTCGCCGCCGTCGATCGGCTCCATGCCGACGATGGTCTTGAACAGCGTGGACTTGCCCACGCCGTTGGGGCCGATGACGCCGACGATGCCGTTGCGCGGCAGCGAGAAGGACAGGTTGTCGATCAACACGCGATCGTCGTAGCCCTTCTTCAGGTCCTTGGCCTCGATGACCAGGGAACCCAGGCGCGGTCCCGCGGGAATCTGGATTTCCTCGAAATCCAGCTTCCTGGTGCGCTCGGCTTCCGATGCCATTTCCTCGTACCGGGCCAGACGGGCCTTCGACTTGGTCTGGCGGCCCTTGGCGTTGGAGCGGACCCATTCGAGTTCCTCGCTCAGGCGCTTGGCAAGCTTCTGGTCCTTCTTGCCCTGGACCTCGAGGCGCTCACGCTTCTTTTCCAGGTAGGTGGAGTAGTTGCCCTCGTAGGGGATCAAGCGTCCACGGTCGACCTCGGCGATCCACTGGGCCACGTGGTCCAGGAAGTACCGGTCGTGGGTCACGGCCAGGACTGCACCGTGGTAGGCCTGCAGGTGCTGCTCCAGCCACAACACGGACTCGGCGTCCAAGTGGTTGGTGGGCTCGTCAAGGAGCAACAGGTCCGGCTTCTGCAGCAGCAGCTTGCACAACGCCACGCGGCGGCGCTCGCCACCGGAGAGGTTGGTCACCGGGGAGTCTCCCGGCGGGCACTGAAGTGCGTCCATGGCCTGCTCGAGCTGGGAGTCGATGTCCCACGCGTCGGCCGAGTCGATGGCTTCCTGCAGGTGGCCCATTTCCTCGAGCAGCGCATCGAAGTCGGCGCCGTCCTGTGCCATCTCTTCGGAGATCTCGTTGTAGCGGGTGATCTTTTGGTAGATCTCCCCGACGCCTTCCTGCACGTTGCCCAGGACGGTCTTTTCTTCGTTCAGCGGCGGTTCCTGCAACAGGATCCCGACGCTGTATCCGGGGCTGAGACGCGCCTCGCCGTTGGAGGGCGTGTCAAGCCCTGCCATGATCTTGAGGATCGTAGACTTGCCGGCACCGTTCGGACCCACGACGCCAATTTTTGCGCCTGGGTAGAAGGACATGCTGACATCGTCGAGAATGACTTTGTCGCCAACGGCCTTGCGAGCCTTGGTCATCGTGTAAATGAATTCCGCCATGCCCTCAAGGCTAGTGCCTCGGGGAGTCTTACTCCCAATTACAGAGCCCTGTTTAGCCGGATGAGGCATGTTCCTGCGCACATCGGGCGGGGGCCCCCCCCCCCCACCCGGGGGGGCCCCCCCCCCCAGCCGGCGTGCAA
>NZ_JBIXLN010000076.1:0-12636 GCF_045798555.1 Paeniglutamicibacter sp. MACA_103
CACTGGCAGGAGGACGCCAACGCCGACAAGCGGCCCGTCAACTGGCAATTCACGACCGGTGACGCCAGGACCAAGCTCCGCCACCTATACCCAGAACATTAGACACGACTAAGTACTAGGATTGCGTCCCAGACCCGGCGGGGTCAGATCAATGATCGTTCCTCCGCCGCGATGCTTGAAGGACTTCAGGTCTTGAAGCACCGCGGCTTCGTCGTCGAGTCCCACGTTGTCGCGGCTGTTATAAGGATGTTCGCGGAGCACCCAAGCCAGGCTGGGGCTCACCGGACCGTCCAACAAGGCACGTATGCGCTCGTCGGCGGCCGGTGAGAAGGCCGCACCCAAGTCGTTGGACAAGTGCTCGTGGGGCAGCACGATTCCCATGTCACTATGTTCGATGCGTCCCGTGACGGTTTGGACGCCTGTCATTTGCCACTCATTTTGGAGAGGAAGTCTGAGAACTTCTTGCCTCTCATATTGATCCATATGGCCAGCAGCAGCACCAGCCCGGTGACGATGGGGGTCACAAATGGGCTCATGCCGATCAGGGTGAGGCCGTTGGCGATCAGCCCGGTAAGAATCGCTCCGATCAAGGTGCCTACGATGGTTCCACGTCCGCCAAAGAGGTCCGTGCCACCGATGACGACCGCCGCGATTACCGTAAGTTCCAGCCCGACCGCAGAGTTTGCGGATCCGGAACCCAGTCGGGCCGCAATCAGCACACCGGCCACACCAGCGGCCAGTCCTGAACTGGCTAGGGCCCACATCTTGATGGCCTTGGTGTTGACCCCGGCGCGGCGAATTGATTCCTCGTCCGATCCCACGCCCGTGACATGCTGGCCGAAACGCATCTTGTTCATGAGCACGAGCCCGACGATGAAGGCGACGAGCCCGATCCAGGCCAACCACGAAACACCGATCAAGGTGCCCGAACCGATTTTCCGCATTAGCGTGTATTCAGCGATGGGGATGGAGAACCCCTCGGTGGACAAAAGTGCGAAGCCTCGGATCACGGACATCGTCGCCAAGGTGACAATGAAGGAGGGGATCCCCTGGTAACTCACCAGGTATCCATTGATCAGTCCCCATCCAAGCCCCATGAGGCAGGCCAGCACCATTACCACGGAGGATTCAATGCCGCTTTGGATAAGTTCAGCCGAGGTTGCCGCGATGAAAGCGGCAATAGCGCCTACCGACAAGTCGATTTGTCCGGCAGTGATGACGAAGGTCATGGCGACACCGATGATCAAGACCGGTGCAACTTGCGTAGCCAAGTTGGAGAGGTTGGCCAAGGACAAGAAAGCGGGACTGGCCACAGCGAAGAAGACGGCAATGAGCAGTGTCACGGCAGCCATCAATAGTGTGGGCTTGTTGGTGCGTTCAAACCATCCAGGTGATTTGTCGGTGAACCGATTGACATGGATATTGTTGATGGTGGTGGGCATCAGGAGACCTCCGGATATTCGGCTTCGGAGCGTGTAATCATCGCAACCAGTTTTTCTATGTTCAGTTCACCGATCGGTTTGTCATCGACGCTCTTGCCTTCGTACATGGCGGTCACGCGATCACAAACCCGGAAGATATCCTGCAGCCGGTGGGTGATGAGAATGACACCCACTCCTTCGGAGGCGACCTGTCGAATCAGCCGGAGCACCGACTCAACCTCGGCAACGGCAAGCGCCGCGGTTGGTTCGTCCAGGATGAGCACGTCTGGTTTGAATGAGACGGCCCGGGCGATGGCAACGGTTTGGCGCTGTCCACCGGAAAGCGTCCCGATTTCCTGGTAGGTCGACTTCACCCTCACGTGCAGATCGTTGAGCACCTTGGCCGCCAAGCCGTGCATGGTATTTCGGTCTATGAACGGCCCCTTCATAGGTTCGCGCCCGAGAAACAAGTTGCTGGCGACATCCAGGGTGTTGCATAGCGCCAGGTCCTGGTAGACGATTCCGATGTTTTCCTTCTGAGCATCGCTTGGGGTGACAAAACGGACCGATTTTCCCCGAACCAGGATCTCGCCATCGTCATGTTGTTCGGCCCCGGCTAAGACCTTCATCAGAGTCGATTTTCCTGCGCCGTTGTCGCCCACCAGTCCGAGAACTTCACCGCGTCGGAGTTTGAGGTCGACGCCTTGGAGCGATTTCACCGGGCCGTAGGACTTCTGGATTCCTCGAAGCTCAACGAGCAGTTCCTTGGTATGCATCGCGCTCACTTCTCGAGGTAGTAGAGGAAATCGGCAACATTGTCCGGTGTCACGATCTGAGTCGGGACGGGGATGTTTTTCTCGACGACCTCGCCGCAGCTGAGGTCGATTGCTGCGGTCATCGCGTCATAGCCGAATTTGAAGGTGTTCTGCTGGACGACGCCCTTCACGAATCCGTCTTGGAGTCCGCTGACGGCAGCCTCAGACAGGTCCCAGCCGACGACGTCTGTCTTGTCCTGTGCGTTCTGGTTCTTGACGCCGGCAACAAGCCCGATCAGCGCTGGTTCACCGGTGGCGTAGACATATTTCAGATCCGGGTTTCCTGTCAGCAGGTTTTCTGCAGCGCTCTGGGCTGTCTCCTGGACGTTCTTTCCATCGACGATGGTGCCCATGCTCATGCCCTTGGTCATGACGGCGTCTTCGAATCCCTTCTGGCGCTCAAGCTGGATGGTCGAGTTGAGCGCGCTGACGACTCCGACTTCTCCGGTGTCGTTGGCCAACTTTGCGAGAAATTCTCCCATCTGGGCACCGCTCTCCTCGTTGGACGTACCGACCTGGCTCGAAACCGCAGGGTCCTCGACAATGCCATCGACAGCGACAATCTTGACTCCGGCCTTGTCCGCTGCCTGGATAGCGGGCTTGATGCCTTCGGTGTCAATGGCTGCCACAATGATGGCCTGGACCTTCTTGGCAACGAGGTTGTCGATGGCGTTGGCTTGCTGCAGCGGGTCGTCATTCGCGCTAACGATCTGCAGGTCTGCGCCTACTTTGTCAGCGATGGTCTGGGCCCCGGTATTGATCTGGTTGAAAAACAGTGCCTGCAGGTTGGGCGTGACCAAGCCAATTTGCAGTTTTCCACCGCCCGGCGCTTCACACCCGGCGGGGAAGGAATCCGGTTGTGGGACCCCCGAGGTTGTCACGCCTGTTGGCCCGCCTGCTGCTGCGGAACTGGATGTGGTGGGTTCCGGTCCGGAATCGCAACCAGTCAAGACTAAAGCCAGCGCGGCAACGGAGAGTGCTGCAGTTGAAAACTTTTTCATGTCTGATTTCCTTTTCATCGATCGAGCAATCAATTTGGGTATCCATTAAGCGGACAAGGTTGTCATGAACCGGTCCAATTCGGGGCGCCGGGGTGACCGCCGAGCTCCGTTTCCCCGACACGCCAGGGCTGCTGCCGCAGACGCCGTTCTTGCGGCGGCCTCGCTGGAGGAACCGGCAGCGAGCGACGCGACATATACGCCGGCGAAGCAATCGCCAGCACCGGTGTCGTCAACGACGTGTGTCGGGAACGCGGCGAGTTCCAACGTGGGGACCCCGGGAACAAAGAGCGACAGCCCATCGGCCCCACGAGTGATGACGATGGTAATGCCTTGATCTTCGGCTAGACTGCGCAATTCCGTTTCAGAGAAGCCGCAGGTCCCCAAGAAGGTTCTGTGTGAACCGAGCAGGTGGGTGGCTGCGTCGGCGGCCCTGAGAATCTGCGCCTTTTCTTGAGCCCCGTCAATGTCAACGACGATCCGCAGGTTTCCTGGATTGACCATCCAGTCATGGTTCCAGCGGTATCCGTCAAGGTATATCCAATGCTCCGAGTCCCGGTCGAGACCGGATAGAACCTCTTGCAGGTGCGATACCTGTAGGGAGTCGTCTTGGCTGATGACGGAACGTTCGCCATGCTGGTCCACGAGGATGGCTGCATGTGAAAGGAACCCGTCCAAGCTGGTCCAGTTGGTGCAAATATTTTCCGCATGAAGCCGAGCTTGGAAGTCCCGCGAAGCGGCGTCGACACCCAGGGAGCCGACGAACGTGGTCTCTGCGCCGAAGCGTGCTGCCGCAACCGCTGCATTGGCCGCCATGCCGCCGTCCATGGTGGTGATCCCTTCGGAGTGCAATCGTTCACCTGCACGAGGCATTTCCCGGACTTGGACGACCACGTCACGGTTGGCATATCCGCAAAAGAGGATCATGGTCTACAGTCCGGCGGCCCGAGCAACTGCGGCCACCTTCTGCCCTTCGGCCCGGCCCCACCACCGTCCGTTGTCCTTGACCGATGACGCAACGATTGCCCCGTTGCACTCGTCTAAAAGGGCGGAGACATTTTTCTTCGTGATTCCCGATCCAATGATGACCGGCAGCACCGTGTTCGTCCGGATGCCGCGCACTTCGTCGGGGCTCGCCGCGTCGCCGGTTCTTGATCCAGTGGCAATCAAGACGTCTGCTCCGAAAAATTCGGCATCTTCGGTTTGCTCTGCAAGCGTCCGGTCGGCGACGATCGCGTGTGCACCGTGTTTGACATGGACGTCGGCGAACACCCGGATACTGCGGGCATGGATGCGCGATTTGAACCGGGCGGTCTTTGCGGCCTGCCCTTCGATGATGCCTTCGTTGGCGACATAAGCATTCGCCCACTGGTTGACCCGGATCCACCCGGCACCTGCTGCATGCGCGGCGGCAACGGAACACTCGCCGGCGTTGGACAAAATGCTGACGCCCACACGAGGGCCGAATTCCTCGACAATCCGGCGGGTGACCACTGCCATGGCAGCCGCGGTTTCGTATCCGTGTTCACCCGGTTTCTGAAAGGGCATGTCCCAGTGGTTTTCGACGATCACGCTGGAGAAGCCATTGGCCATATAAGTCCGGGCCTCCGCCAACCCGTAATCAGCGATCTCTGCGACCGGTTGCCCCGAGTACTCAGGGCTTCCCGGGAGCGCCGGAAGATGCACGGCTCCAATGAGGACACGCTCGATTGACATCAACTCCTGAATCGCCGAAGGCTTCCGGGGATACACACCAAGAGTGGGGCTCATTTTGACGCTCCTTGTGATTGTTAGTAAACGTTTTCTCAACGAACTAGATTGAGCCTACGGTTGTCCATTGAGAGCGTCAAGACATTTTTCAAAGATTTCTGCCCATCAGTACGGGATCTAGGGTCGCAAGCTTGGCAGGGACTTCTTGATGAAGATGGATCCTATTGCTCAATGACGGGGTAAAGTAGGATTCGCCAGCAATTTCTGAGAATACGTATTCTTATCGAAACATAAGGGGAACGATGGACAAGGTAACCATCAAAACGGTGGCGGAACACGCAGGTGTTTCGATCGCCACTGTCTCTCGTGCAATGTCCGGCTCAACCACCGTCGCACCCGAGTTGCGCAAAGCGGTCGAATCCTCTGCGCGGACACTGGGGTATGCCCGAAACAGCATTGCAAGCGCCCTGCGCAGTTCCAAGACACAAACCGTGGGCATGGTCGTCCCGGAGATCGCTAATCCCTTCGTCACCGACCTGGTACAAGAAGTAGAAGACGCATTGCACGCCGCCGGGTACCAACTTCTTCTCTGCAACGCCCATCAAGATCCCGTGCGGGAGCGTGAGGCGCTCGCCTCACTGATTGCACGACAGGTCGATGGCCTGATCATCAGCCCGGTGGATTCGGTCGATAGCCTGGCGGGTGTTCGTTGGGCCACTGAGAATCTGCGTCTTGTGCAGGTCGACCAGCGGATCGAAGGACTGGAAGCCGACTGGGTCGGCGTTGATGATGAACAGGGGATGCGTTTGGTCCTCGAACACCTCGCTGCCCAAGGAATCCGGAGTGCAGCGTTTATCGGCTCCATCGCCACCGACTCTTCATCGATGGCCCGCCTTGACTCATTCCGAAAGTTCTGCCAAGAACTGCACATCTCGATCGACCCTGATCACATCAAGCTTGGCGACTACACCGCTTCGTTCGGACGAGAAGCAACAACGGCCCTTGCAGCAAATGGCGCTTTGCCCGATGCCCTTGTGTGTGCAGCTGACATCATCGCCATCGGGGCGCTCCAGACCTGCCACCAGCAGGGCATCGGTGTCCCTTCCTCGCTGATGGTCACGGGCTTCGATGACATCGAATTCGCGGATCTATGCACCCCTCAGCTGACCACCGTTCGCCAGCCGCTCAAAGCAATCGCGCAGCAGGCGGTCAAGCTCGTGTTGACGGACCACGTACCGCATGAAGCCACGGCAAGGACCGCGCTTTCCGCGCGTTTGGTCGAACGACACAGCACCGGCCAACTCGGCCTCGGGATCGGAGAAACATCGTGAACAAGCAGGAGACTCTGGTCTTCCTCCAGGAGATCATTCGATTCGCATCGGAGTCGGGTGACGGCAAGGCGCAGGCTGCGTTGCAGGAGCTCATTGCCCGTCGGTTGGCAGACGAAGACTCTTCACTGGTGATCACACAGGACACCAGCACCGAACTTCCCTGGACCCTTATACGCACTTCCAGCAAAAACGGCAAAATGCTTCTGTTCGCCTGCCATGTGGATACCGTTCCGACCGGCGACGTCGAAGCTTGGACGTATCCTCCCTTCGCGGGGGTCTTGGCCGAACAACGGGTCCATGGCCGGGGGTCCGTTGATATGAAGGGTGGAATTTCCGTCGCGGCCGCGGGCTTGTTGGCTGCCTCGGCAGCCAACGCCAACGTCGGGCTACTCCTCACTGCCGACGAGGAGATCGGCTGCCTCGGTGCGCCCGGTGCAGCAACGGCCCTGCGAGACATCGAGGTCGGAGCCACCATTATCCCGGAGGCCACCAATAACATGGTCGTGTTGGGGCACCGCGGCGCCCTGTGGCTGAGGCTCGAGACAGTTGGCCTCGCGGCCCATGGCAGCACACCCGAGTTGGGTATCAACGCCGCATTGAAGATCGGGCAGGTCATGGCGCGTGCCAGTGACGGGCTACCTCTGGCCAAGGATCGGTTCCTGGGCCGGGAAACGTGGAATCTTGGTGTTCTGCAGTCCGGAACAGCCCCGAACATCGTTCCCGAACGCGCGGTCGCGACCGTTGACATGCGTACGGTCGCAGAGGGCTCTCGTCTACAAGAGTGGTGGGCTTCCCAGCCGGAAATTAATGCAGTGAGTCGTGTGTTGTCTCTGCCTCCGCTACAAACGGAACAGGTCGGCTGGGTCGAAACGCTTCCTGCCGCCATCTCTCCACACCCGGCTGCGTATTTCACGGACGGTGCCGTCATCGCCCGTTCCCTTCCCGGGATACCGGTGGTCATTTGGGGTCCCGGAGAACCGAAGCAAATGCATGCACGGGATGAATCCCTTGACATCGCATCACTCGAGTTGGCCTACGAGCAGTTTCATGAAGTGGTGTCGCGCTGGGGCTCATAGTCGATCCTGAATCCCCGTCCCCGGAAAGGACAGCGCGGTTCCGTCCCTCCGAAGCCTCTGTCCGCCCGCTGGTCCGTCTGGATTGTTCGGTGGGAGGTATCCGGCCACCACAGGCTCACTTCCGGGCCCGCCAAGGCTTTCGTTGCCGGGAACGATCATCCACGGCGAATAAGCGGGCTCACGTAACCAAGCCAAGCATGGCACCTAGCCCCAAGCCCGGGCCGGCCTACCGATCGGTCTTGGCCACGGAAAGCAAAAGGCCCGATTCCTCCAGCGCTGTGATCTGCGAAAAGCCCTGCGGCATCACCAGCAGGTCCCCGGTCCGCGCCTCCCAGGACGCGCCGCCCGAGTCCAGGCGAATCCGGCCGCTGAGCACCACGACCGTCGCCTCGCCGGGGTTGACGTGTTCCTTCAGCTCGGTACCGGCGGCCAGGCCGATGACCGTCTGGCGCAGGGTGTGTTCGTGCCCGCCGAACACGGTGCTCGCCGCGCGCCCGCTCGACGCCGTGGCCGCGGACTGCATCTGTGCCCGGGAAATGGCCGTCAGTGAAAACTTTTTCATGTTCTCCTCGTTCGCCGCGGCATACTCTCCTGCCCCCAAGGATGACCCGGGGGCCGGGGGCGGGTCAAGGAACCGGCCGCGGCGCAGTCCCCGAGCCTGCTCCACCGCGCCAATCCCCCACGCCCGTGTCGCGCGCACGCGCGCGCGAACCATGGCCATTTCGCCGGCGCGGCGGTAGGTTGAAGGCAGCCGCCGGGACCACTTCGGCGGCCCCACGGGCCCTCGCCGAACATTGACCGCCCGGCGCCGGGAAACCGCCCGGATCCTCGCGGCCGCGGCTCCCTGGGCGAGGCATAGTTTCGCCCCGGCCCCCGTCGATCACAGGTCCGGGCACGCACCACGGAAATGGCGGTGGCGATGCAGGCGGGCACCCGCATCGTCCACCGAGCACAGAGCAACCGGCCACCGGCACGGCGGCCGGCAGCCACTTTGAGAGGACCGCGCTTCCATGACCAGCAACTCCTTCAACTCCCGCGCCACCATTGAGGTCGACGGGACCAGTTACGAAATCCACCGCATCGACGCCATCGAAAACTCCGCCCGCCTGCCCTACAGCCTCAAGGTGCTGCTGGAAAACCTGCTGCGCAACGAGGACGGCCGGCTGGTCACCGCCGCACAAGTCAACGCCCTGGCCTCCTGGGACCCGGCCGCCGAGGCGAGCCGCGAAATCCAGTACACCCCCGCCCGGGTGCTGATGCAGGACTTCACCGGGGTGCCCTGCGTGGTGGACCTGGTCGCCATGCGCGACGCGATGACCGCGCTGGGCGGGGACCCGAAGAAGGTCAACCCGCTGATCCCCGCCGAGCTGGTCATCGACCACTCGGTGATCGCCGACGTCTTCGCCCGCTCCGACGCCTTCACCCGCAACGCCGACTACGAGTTCAAGCGCAACCAGGAGCGCTACCAGCTGCTGCGCTGGGCCCAACACTCCTTCGACGACTTCCTGGTGGTCCCGCCGGACACCGGGATCTGCCACCAGGTCAACCTCGAATACCTCGCCCGCGTGGTGTTCACCCGCCAGGGTCCCGACGGGCTTGAGGCCTACCCGGACACCCTGGTCGGCACCGACTCGCACACCCCGATGGTCAACGGACTGGGCGTGCTGGGCTGGGGCGTGGGCGGCATCGAGGCCGAGGCCGCGATGCTGGGCCAGCCCATGAGCCTGCTGATCCCGCAGGTCGTCGGGCTCAAGCTCACCGGCGAACTGACCGAGGGCACCACCGCCACCGACCTGGTGCTCACCGTCGCCGAGCTTTTGCGCAAGCTCCGCGTGGTGGGCAAGTTCGTGGACTTCTTCGGCCCCGGGGTGGCCAACGTCCCGCTGGCCACCCGCGCCACACTGGGGAACATGTCCCCCGAGTACGGTTCCACCGGGGCGCTGTTCCCCATCGACCAAGAGACCCTGGACTACCTGCGCCTGACCGGCCGCGAGGAGCACCAGGTCAAACTGGTCGAGGCCTACGCCAAGGCACAGGGCCTCTGGCACGATCCCGAGCACGTCCCGGACTTCAGCGAGGTCCTCGAGCTGGACCTGGGCACCGTGGTCCCCTCGCTTGCCGGGCCCAAGCGGCCCCAGGACCGCATCCCGCTGGCCGCGGCCCAGGGCGCGGTGCGCCGGCTGCTGGCCGGGGACACCCAGGAGGAGGCGATCGCCGGCGGGCTCGACGACGCCGAGGCCGATTCCTTCCCCGCGTCCGACCCGATCTCCGTCAGCTCCCGCATCGAACGCGACATCCCGCCGCACGACTACGCCGGCGACGAGGCCGCGATCAGCTGGCCGTCCAAGCCCGCCACGGTCCACCTCGGGGACGGCACCGAGGTGATCGACCACGGCTCGGTCGTCATCGCCGCGATCACCTCCTGCACCAACACCTCCAACCCCACCGTGATGCTGGGCGCCGCGCTGCTGGCGAAGAAGGCGGTGGAAAAGGGGCTGCGCTCCAAGCCGTGGGTCAAGACGACCCTGGCGCCGGGCTCCCGCGTGGTCACCGACTACTACAACCGCTCCGGGCTGACCCCGTACCTGGAGACGCTGGGCTTCAACCTGGTCGGCTACGGCTGCACCACCTGCATCGGCAACTCCGGCCCGCTGATCCCGGAAATCAGCGAGGCGGTGAACTCCCACGACCTCACGGTCGCCTCGGTGCTCTCGGGAAACCGCAACTTCGAGGGCCGCATCCACGGGGAGGTGAAGATGAACTTCCTGGCCTCCCCGCCACTGGTCATCGCCTACGCCCTGGCCGGCTCGATGCACGTGGATCTGCTCAACGACTCCCTGGGCGAGGACACCGAGGGCAACCAGGTCTACCTGCGCGACATCTGGCCCTCGGGCGAGGAGGTCAAGGCGGTGGTCGATGCCAACCTCGAGGCCTCGATGTTCACCAAGGGGTATGCGGATGTCTACCACGGGGATGAGAACTGGCGCTCGATGCACATCCCCGAGGGCGACCGGTTCGCCTGGGATGCCTCTTCCACTTATGTGCAGTCCCCGCCGTACTTCGAGGGCGTGGGCCCGGTGCCCGAGCCCATCAAGGACATCTCCGGCGCGCGCGTGCTGGCCTACCTGGGCGACTCGGTCACCACCGACCACATCTCCCCGGCCGGCGCGATCCGCAAGGACTCCCCCGCCGGCGCCTACCTGCTCGCCCAGGGCGTCCAGCCGGCGGACTTCAACTCCTACGGTTCGCGGCGCGGCAACCACCACGTGATGATCCGCGGCACCTTCGCCAACGTCCGGCTGCGCAACAAGCTGGTCCCCGGCGTCGAGGGCGGCTTCACCCGGCACCTGCCGGGCAGCGAAACCACGACCATCTTCGACGCGTCGCTGGCCTACCAAAAGGACAACACGCCGCTGGTGATCCTGGCCGGTTCGGACTACGGTTCGGGATCCTCCCGCGACTGGGCGGCCAAGGGCACCCTGCTGCTGGGCGTCAAGGCCGTGCTGGCCACATCCTTCGAGCGCATCCACCGCTCCAACCTGATCGGCATGGGCGTGCTGCCGCTGCAGTTCCGCGACGGCGAGACCGCAGAGTCCCTGGGGCTGACCGGCGAGGAGGTCTTCTCCGTCGCCGGGCTGGCCGGCACGGAGTCGTTGCCCGACGAGGTCCAGGTCGCTGCGGAGGCCGACGGCGCAACGCGCACCATCACCATGCGGGTGCGCATCGACACCCCGGCCGAGGAGGCGTACTACCGCCACGGCGGCATCCTGCAATACGTGCTGCGCCAGCTGCTCGACGCCTGACGCACACCCGGGGGCGTGCCCTGTTCGCCGGGAGGGGCACCCGCGTGCCGCCGGGTACAAAGCGCACGGCCAAGGGGTGGCGTCAGCGGCGGCAATCGGTAAGCTGGAACCACGCATCAAGACGTTCGTTAATGCAAAATCGCCCGGGAAGGCGGAGACATTATGAGTATCGGTGCCGGAATTTTCCTGTTCGTTATCGGCGCGGTGATCCGCTTCGCACTGAATGTCGAAGTGAGCTGGCTGGACCTTCCACTGGTCGGGAACCTCCTCATGGGAGCTGGCGTCCTGATCTTTGTGCTGGGGCTGGTTTCCACCTTCCGCCGTCGCCGTAGCGTCTCGACCCGCCGGACCGTCAATGGCCACGGCGAGGTCGACGGAGTCACGCGGACCACCCGCGAAGTCGACGACCCCGACCTCTAACCGCTGCCTCACCGTCCGCCCCGCGCCCTTGTTCCCGCCCCGCGGGACCGGCATACTCGGGGCATGATGCGAAGCGTCGCCGTCCTGTCCGACATCCACGGAGTGCTGCCGGTGCTTGAGGCGGTCCTGGCCGAGCCCGCCGTGGTCGCCGCGGACCGGATCGTCGTCACCGGAGACCACGCCGCGGGGCCGCAACCCACCGAGGTGCTGGACCGGCTGGCTGCCCTGGGCGAGCGTGCGCTGCTGGTGCGCGGCAACGCGGACCGCGAGCTGGCTGCCGTGGCCCGGGGCGCTTCGATCGAGGTTCCCGACGAGGTCGTCCCCTGGGCGGCCGCGCAGCTGGCCCCGGAACACCTCGCCCTGCTGGAAGCGCTGCCGCATCCGGTCACCCTGGAACTCGAGGGCTTCGGCCCGGTGGTCTTCTGCCATGGCACCCCGCGGGACGACGAGGAGGTCGTGCTGGTGGACAGCCGGCTGGAGCGCTGGGCCGAGGTCTTCGCCGAATTGCCCGAAGAGGTACAGACGGTGGTCTGCGGGCACACGCACATGCCGTTCGTGCGGCTGGTGGACCGGCGGCTGGTCATCAACCCCGGCAGCGTGGGCATGCCCTACGGCCGGCCGGGCGGCAACTGGGCGCTGCTGCGCGACGGCGCCGTGTCCCTGCACCGCAGCATCATCGACGTCGATGAAACCATCGAACGGGTGGTTGCCGAATCAAGCTACCCGAACCGCCGGCAATGGGCCGAGTACTTCATCCGCTCCACCGCGAGCGATGCCGAGGCTCTCACTGTGTTCGGCCCCCGGGACGGGCGCGGGAAGTAGCCGCGCCGGGGGCATGATCCTTCTGCTGCGGCCCGAGCGCAACAACCGAGCACCCGGTTTGTGGATCGACCGGGCCCCATCCACAGATTTTGCCACCCCGCCCCATTCCCTTTCGCGTCGGGGCATGCTGGTGGACATGGAAACCGACCGGTTCATCGAACTTTCCGCGGGCACCCGCGGCACCCCGGGACACCCCGTGTCGCCGGACGATGAACTGCGCGCCCTGCTCGAGGCCCAGCG
>NZ_JBIXLN010000077.1:0-12089 GCF_045798555.1 Paeniglutamicibacter sp. MACA_103
TTCCGTGGCGGCGATGACCGCCGTGAGGGTGGCTTCAAGCCCCGCGAGGATCGTGGCGGATTCCAGGGTGGAGACCGTCGTGAGGGTGGCTTCAAGCCCCGCGAGGATCGTGGCGGATTCAAGCCCCGCACCGAGACCAGCACCGCTGACCTCGAGGCGCTGCGCGACGAAGAGAACCGTCGCGCACACAACCCGGCCGACCTGCGCAGCTCCAACAACCCGGACCGTGGCCGTTCGCCGGAGATCGATGACGACGTCACCGGCAAGGAACTGGACCGCATCACCCGTGCGGAACTGCGTTACCTTGACGAGAAGAACGGCGAATGGGTTTCCAAGCACCTGGTCATGGCCGGCCGCTTGATCGACATCGACCCGCAGCTTGCCTACGAACACACCATTGCGGCCAGCCGCCGTGGCGGCCGTGTGGCAGTTGTTCGCGAGGCCGTCGGCCTGGCGGCATACGCTGCCGGTGAGTTCGCCGAGGCCCTGCGTGAATTCCGCACGCACCGCCGCATCAGCGGTTCCAACCTGCACCTGCCCCTGATCGCCGATTCCGAACGTGGTGTCGGACGTCCGGAGAAGGCCCTGGAAATTGCACACAGCGAGGTCGTCGAGACCTTGGATGCCGCCGGCAAGGTTGAAATGGCCATGGTGGCCTCGGGCGCCCAGAACGACCTCGGAAACCTTGAGGAAGCCCTGGCCGAACTCGAGATCCCGCAGCTGGAACTCAACCGCGCGTTCAGTTACAGCCCGCGTCTCTTCTCTGCCTACGCAGATGCACTGGAGAACCTGGGTCGCGGCGACGAGGCAGTCACTTGGCGCAAGCAGATCTCCGTGGCCGAGGAAGCCCTGGGCACCGGCGAATTCGCCGAACCGGACATCATCGACCTTGGTGAAGACGACGAAACCGATGCCCGCCGCCCGCGTGCCCGCGACATCGTCGAGCCGGAAACCCCGAAGGCCGAAGACGGCGAGCTTGCCTCAGCGCAAGACGCCGAGGAAGGCTTCTCCGACGAGGACGCCGTCGACGTTGTCGAGGCCTCCGCGCTGGAGGATGCTGCCGAGGAATCGAACCCCGAGCTCGATGACGAGGCCCCGGCCGTCACCGAGTCCAACGGAGCGTCCCCGGTCATCGACCAGGACGAAAACGACGAAAAGTAGGGATTCGATCCATCCATGCTGATAACGGGTTTTGACGCGCTGCTTGCCGATCTTGACGGCGTCGTCTATGCAGGCAACGGTGCAATTCCCAAGGCGACCGATGCCTTGAACCGATTGCAGGAACACTCGGTGATCCTGGCGTACATCACGAACAACGCCTCACGATCCCCGGGTGCCGTTGCCGCACACCTGAATCAGCTGGGCGCCCCCGCGTCTGCCGAGCAAGTATTTGGCTCGGCAGACGCGGGAGCCGAACTCCTTGCCCAAAAACTGCCCCAAGGATCCAAGGTCCTGGTGGTGGGCAGCTCCTACCTGCGCGACTGCGTCAGTTCCTTCGGAATGGAAATCGTCGCCAGCCACCTGGACGCGCCCCAAGGGGTCATCCAGGGCTTCGACCCCTCCGTCGGCTGGCAGGACCTGGCCGAAGCTGCCTACGCGATCCACGGTGGGGCCATCTGGGTCGCGACCAACACCGACCGGACCATCCCGCGCGCCGAGGGCATCGCCCCGGGCAACGGATCCCTGGTGGAGGCCGTTGCCGCCGCCACCAAGGCCGAGCCGCTGGTGGCCGGCAAACCCGAACCACTGCTCTTCCGCCGCGCGGCCGAAACATTCCAGGTGACCCGCCCGCTGGTGGTGGGGGACCGGCTCGACACCGACATCCTCGGCGGCAACAACGCCGGCTACGGCACCGCCCTGGTGCTCACCGGCGTGGACACGGTGCGTACGGCGTTGGCCGCTCGCACCGCCGAGCGCCCCGACTACATCCTCAAAGACCTTTCCGGGCTCTACGAGACCTACCCGGTCGTCGAGGTCACCGGATTCGGCGTCCGTTGCGGCGCCGCCCTGGCCTCGGTCAACGGCGAAACAATCACCATCGACGGCGATGAATCGAACCTGGATTCCTGGCGTGCCGCATGCGCGGCCTGGTGGCTTGCTCACCCGCGGCAGGAACACGCCGTGGAACCAAAGCTCAGCTTTTCCCAAATCGTCGGCAGCAAGCCATAGGCTCGAAGGTGATGATGAGCAACAACCACACACCACCCGAGAACGACGGCCGCGGCACAGCGGTGCCCACACCGCGACCGGCCGCCCCCGCGGATTCCCGCCGGCCGACGACCGACCTCGGCGTGCTGGAAACCCTGGCCGACACTCCCGTTGCCGACCACCTGGCCATCTTCGAGGACCTTCAGTCGTCGTTGACCGCCGACCTGGATGCCACCTCGCAGGAGCGCGCATGAGCCGCCTCGACCAGGAACTGGTCACCCGTTCCCTGGCCCGGTCGCGCACCGACGCCGCCCGGCTGATCGCCGACCAGCGGGTGTGGGTCGACGGCGTGCTGGCCAGCAAGGCCGCCAAGAACGTTGCCGAATCCTCGGCCATCACCGTCCAGGCCGCCGCGGGCGAGGAATTCGTGAGCCGGGCCGGGCACAAGCTTGCCGGCGCGCTGGCGGCCTTTTCACGCATCGACGTCGCTGGAAAGCGCTGCCTTGACGCCGGCGCCTCCACCGGTGGATTCACCGACGTGCTGTTGCGCCGCGGTGCGGACCACGTCGAGGCCGTCGATGTGGGACACGGGCAGCTCGTCCCCGAACTGCGCGCCGACGCCCGCGTCCACGTCCACGAGGGCATGAACGTGCGCTACCTGGACCCCGCCGACATCGGGGGAGTGGTGGCCCTGGTGGTGGCCGACCTGTCCTTCATCTCGCTGACCCTGGTCATGCACGCCCTGGCCGGCGCCACCGAGCCGAACGGCGAACTGGTGCTCATGGTCAAGCCCCAGTTCGAGATCGGACGCGAACAGCTTTCCCGCACCGGGGTGGTCACCAGCCCGACCCAGCGCCGCAAGGCAGTGGATGTGGTGATCTCTTCGGCGCACGACGCAGGGCTGAACGTGCTGGGGCTGGCGCGCAGCCCGCTGCCGGGCCAGGACGGCAACGTCGAGTTCTTCCTGTGGCTGGGCAAGGACACCGGACACAATCCGGGGGCTTGTCCACAACCCCGCGTCGGGACCGACGCCTGGCCGGACGTTGACTATTCTTAGACTGGTGGCATCTGAACCGATGTCCTAACCTTCGGTCCGCCGAGGAAGGAACCCATGCGCAGGATTTTGGTCCTCACCCACACCGGACGAAACGATGCCCTGTCCGCGGCGGTGGACACTTGTTCCCGGCTGCGGGATGCCGGACTCATCCCGGTGATGCGACGCCTGGAAATGCAGGCGGTGCGCAACACCCCGGAGGGCGAGGACATCGAGGTCGAGCTCCTTGATGAAGACACCAGCCTGGAGAACATCGACCTGGGCGTGGTCCTGGGCGGCGACGGCAGCGTGCTGCGGGCCGCGGAACTTGTGCGCAACGCCGGGGTGCCGCTGCTCGGGGTGAACCTGGGGCACGTCGGGTTCCTGGCCGAAAGCGAGCGCGCGGCCCTGCAGGAAACCGTCCAATGGGTCGTGGAGCGGCGCTACACCGTCGAGGAACGCATGACCATCGACGTGCAGGTCTGGCTGGACAACCGCCGGATCGCCCACACCTGGGCCTTGAACGAGGCCGCCGTGGAAAAGGCCAACCGCGAACGCATGATCGAGGTTGTCATGGAGGTCGACGGCCGCCCGCTGAGCACCTTCGGCTGCGACGGCGTGGTCATGGCCACCCCCACCGGATCCACCGCCTACGCCTTCTCCGCCGGGGGACCGGTCGTCTGGCCGGAGGTCGAGGCCCTGGTCATGGTTCCCATCAGCGCCCACGCACTTTTCGCCAAGCCCCTGGTCGTCGCCCCGACCTCGGTGCTGGCCATCGAGATCCTCACCCGCACCGACGCCGGGGCGGTGCTCTGGTGCGACGGGCGGCGCACCATCGACCTGCCGCCCGGCGCCCGGATCGAAGTCACCCGTTCCGCCAAGCCGGTGCGCCTGGCGCGGGTCAACCAGACCCCGTTCTCCGAACGGCTGGTCAACAAGTTCGAGCTTCCCATCCAAGGCTGGCGCGGACCGGTGGAACCCGGGGAACGGGAGACCGCCACGACCGCGCTGCCGGTCATCACCCCCGCAATGCAGGTCATCGAACCGCGCCACCACGCGCCCAAGCCCGAACCGGAAACCCTCGGGGACAAGGATCATCGGAGGCAACTGTGATACAGGAAATACGCATCAGCGACCTGGGTGTCATCTCCCAGGCGACACTGCCGCTGGGCCCTGGCTTCAGCGTGGTCACCGGCGAAACCGGTGCCGGCAAGACCATGGTCATCACCGCGCTCGGGCTGCTGCTCGGGCGCCGCGCCGACGCCGGCGCCGTCCGCCACGGAGCCAAGCAGGCCGTGGCCGATGCAACCCTCGTGCTGCCCGCGGCCAGCAGGGTCCTGGACCGGGCCGAGGAAGCCGGGGCGCTGGTCGAACGCTTCGATGACCAGGCCGAGCTGATCATCACCCGCACCCTGTCGGCCGAGGGGCGCAGCCGCGCCTCCGTGGGCGGGCGCGCCGCCCCGGTGGGCGTGCTCGCGGAACTGGGCGAGGACCTGATCGCCATCCACGGGCAAACCGACCAGCTGCGGCTCAAGGGCGCGTCCGCGCAACGCGCCTCGCTGGACAAGTTTGCCGGCGCCCCGCTGGGCAAGCTGCTGGCCGCCTACCAGGAGACCTTCGACAAGTGGGGAAGTGCCTCCGCCGAGCTGGAGGAACTCTCCGCCGCATCGCGCGAACGCATCCGCGAGGCCGAGTCGCTGCAGGCGGCCCTGGAGGAAATCGACGCGGTCGATCCGCAGCCGGCCGAGGACGCCGAGCTGAAGAACCAGTCGCTGAGGCTCTCAAACGTCGAGGCGCTGCGTTCCAACGCCAACCTCGCCCACGAGTCGCTCAACAGCGAGGACTACGAGGCGCCCAGCGTCATCTCCCTGGTGGAAACTGCCAGGCATGCCCTGGAACAGGTCGCCGCCGACGACGCGGACATCAAGTCCCTGGCCGAGCGGCTCAACGAAATCGGCATCCTCGCCGCCGAGGTGTCGACCGACCTGGCCGCCTACCTCTCGGACCTGGACGCCGAGGGCCCCGAACGGCTCGCGGCACTCGAGGAACGCCGGGCGGATTTGAACCGGCTGATCCGCAAGTACGCGCCGGACATCGACGAGGTGATCGCCTGGGCGGCCACCGCGCGCGCCCGGCTCACCGAGATCCAGGGCGACGACGGCCGCATCGAGGCGCTGCGCGCCGAGACCGAGGCGTTGCGGGCCGAGGTCGCCGAGATGGCCGCCAAGCTCTCGAAGCTGCGTGCCAAGGCCGCCAAGGACCTGGCGGCGCGCGTGACGGCAGAGCTTGCGGCCCTTGCCATGCCCGACGCGAAGTTCGTGGTCGAACTCGAAAAGCTCGAGGCGCCCAACCGCTTCGGCATCGACGCGATCACCATGCTGCTCCAGCCCCACGCGGGCTCCTCCCCGCGCCCCCTGGGCAAGGGAGCCTCAGGCGGCGAGCTCTCCCGGGTAATGCTGGCCATCGAGGTGGTGCTGGCTGCAGTGGACCCGGTTCCGACCTTTGTCTTCGACGAGGTGGACGCCGGCGTCGGCGGGAAGGCCGCCGTGGAGATCGGCAAGCGCCTGGCCATGCTCGCCAAGCACGTCCAGGTGATTGTGGTCACCCACCTGCCGCAGGTGGCGGCCTATGCGGACCGCCACGTCCGGGTCATCAAGTCCTCGAACGCCCTGGCTGCCGACGGCGCGGGATTCACCGCCAGCGACGTGGTGCTCCTGGACGAAGCCGAGCGGGTGCGCGAATTGGCGCGGATGCTGGCCGGCCAGGAGGACTCGTCCACGGCGCAGGCCCATGCCGAGGAACTGCTCGGCGAGGCGCAGCTGCTTGTGAGTTCCCTTTCCTGAACCCCGGATTCCGCCTGTCGGATCCCGCAAGCCTGTAGAGTCTTTCCCAACCGTCCAACAACGAAAAGGTGATAGGGTAGAACCCCGTGGTGCAACGTAATCTTTCTCGTGATTCCCGGTCGTCTGAAACGACAAAGCATATCTTCGTCACTGGTGGCGTGGCCTCTTCCCTCGGAAAGGGACTGACGGCTTCCAGCCTCGGTCACCTTCTTCGGGCACGTGGGCTCTCCGTCACCATGCAGAAGCTAGACCCGTATCTCAACGTGGATCCGGGCACAATGAACCCCTTCCAGCACGGTGAAGTCTTTGTCACCGATGACGGCGCCGAAACCGATCTCGACATCGGACACTACGAACGCTTCCTGGACGAAAACCTCAACGGCATGGCCAACGTGACCACCGGACAGGTCTACTCCGAGGTCATCGAAAAGGAACGCCGCGGCGACTACCTCGGCGACACCGTACAGGTCATCCCGCACATCACCGACGAAATCAAGCGCCGCATGCGCCTCCCGGCCACCGAGCCGGGCAAGGGCAAGAAGGCCCCCGACGTGATCATCACCGAAATCGGCGGCACCGTTGGCGACATCGAGTCCCAGCCGTTCCTCGAATCGGCCCGCCAGGTCCGCCAGGACATCGGCCGCGGCAACGTCTTCTTCCTCCACGTCTCCCTGGTGCCCTACATCGGCCCCAGCCAGGAACTGAAGACCAAGCCGACCCAGCACTCCGTGGCGGCACTGCGCTCCATCGGCATCCAGCCCGACGCCCTCGTGATCCGTTCGGACCGCGAGATCCCCGCGGAAATGCGCGTCAAGCTCGGCAAGACCTGCGACGTCGACCCGGAAGCGGTCATCAACTGCGCCGATGCCCCGAGCATCTACGACATCCCGGTGGTCATCCACTCGCAGGGCCTGGACGCCTACATCGTGCAGCACCTGGGCATGAAGTTCAAGGACGTGAACTGGTCCAAGTGGAACAAGCTCCTCGACGCCGTCCACAACCCCAAGCACCACCTGGAAATCGCGCTGGTCGGCAAGTACATCGACCTGCCCGACGCCTACCTCTCGGTCACCGAGGCCCTGCGTGCCGGCGGCTTCGCCAACAAGGCCAAGGTCCAGATCCGCTGGGTTCCCTCGGACGATTGCTCGACCGAGGCCGGTGCCAAGAAGGCGCTTGCCGGCGTCGACGCCATCTGCGTGCCCGGCGGCTTCGGCATCCGCGGCCTGGAAGGCAAGCTGGGCGCCCTGAAGTTCGCCCGCGAAAACGGCATGCCGACCCTGGGCCTGTGCCTGGGCCTGCAGTCGATGGTCATCGAATACGCCCGCAACGTGGTTGGGCTGGTGGACGCCTCGTCCACCGAGTTCGAGCCAGATACCCTGCACCCGGTCATCGCGACCATGCAGGAACAGCTCGAGATCGTTGACGGCAAGGGCGACCTGGGCGGCACCATGCGCCTGGGCCTCTACGACGCAACGCTCGCCGAGGGCTCGGTCGTGGCCGCGACCTACGGCAAGACCGCCGTGGCCGAACGCCACCGCCACCGCTACGAGGTGAACAACGCCTACCGCGCGCAGCTCGCCGAGGCCGGACTGGTCTTCTCCGGCACCTCGCCGGACGGCGCACTGGTCGAGTTCGTGGAACTGCCCAAGGACGTGCACCCGTACTACGTCTCCACGCAGGCCCACCCGGAGCTCTCCAGCCGTCCGACCCGCCCGCACCCGCTCTTCGCAGGGCTGGTCAAGGCCGGGCTGGAACACCAGAAGGCCGGCAAGTAGCACCATGGCAACGACAGACGGCGAGGCGCTGGGCGATTCGTTCAGCCCTCGCCGCCTGCTTTCGTCCGAGACCGTCTACGACGGGCGCATCTGGGACGTAGTGCAGGACACCTTTGAATTTACGCCAGACGCGGCTCCGCTGGTGCGTGACTACATCGACCACCCCGGTGCCGTTGCGGTCCTGGTGCTCAACGAGGCCGACGAGGTGCTGATGATCAACCAGTACCGCCACCCCGTGCGCATGAACCTGTGGGAAATCCCCGCCGGGCTCATGGACATCGAGGGGGAGGCCCCGCACCTGGCCGCAGCACGCGAACTGGCCGAGGAGGCAGACCTCGTCGCCGAGGACTGGGCGGTGCTGGTGGACCTGTTCCTCTCCCCGGGTTCCTCCTCGGAGGCGATCCGCATCTACCTGGCCCGCAATGCGCGCCCGGTCCCCGAACACGAACGCCACGAACGCACCGACGAGGAAGCGGACATGGCCCTCGCCTGGGTCCCCTTCGACGATGCGGTCGCCGGCGTCCTGGGTGGACGGATCCACAACCCCTCCGCGGTTGCCGGGCTGTTGGCCGCCGCCGCGGCGCGCGCCGACGGCTACGCCTCGCTGCGCCCGGTCGACACCGCGTTCGAGGCCCACCCTCGGCTGCGCTCACACGAGCCCAAGCCCTAGGGGAGCGGCGCAATGTCCCCCGACACGATTGGGCCGGCCACGATCCGGCTGACTCCGGTCGGTTCGGTCCCGCCCACGATCCGGCTGACGCCCGTCGCCGAGGCGCCGTCCGCCGCACCGCCGGCCGTCGTGTCGCCCGACCCGGCGACCCTGCCCATGGGCAAGCACCTGGCGACCTACCTGCAGCACCTTGCCGTGGAACGCGGCATGGCCAAGAACACCGTCAGCGCCTACCGCCGCGACCTGTACCGCTACGTCTCCTTCCTGCACACGCAGGACGTGCACGAACCGTCCCAGGTCAACCTCGGGCACCTGACTTCCTTCGCCCAGGCCGTGCGCGACGGGGCCGACGGCGCGGCCCCGCTGAGCGCCAGGTCGGCCGCACGCACCATCGTCGCGGTGCGCGGCGTGCACAAGTTCTGGGAACTCGAGGGGCTGGCACCCACCAACCCCGCAGTCGACCTGCACCCCCCGGCCCCCGGGCGCCGCCTGCCCAAGGCCATCAGCGTCGATCAGGTCACCGCGATCCTGGAATCGGTCTCCATCGAGACCTCCGCGGGGCTGCGCGACAAGGCCATCCTCGAATTCCTCTACTCCACCGGCGCCCGCATCTCCGAGGCCGTGGGGCTGGACGTCGACGACCTGCACCTGGAACGCCCGGCCAGCGGGCCGGCGGTGGTGCGGCTCTTCGGCAAGGGCTCCAAGGAACGCATCGTGCCGCTGGGGTCCTACGCCATCGACGCACTGAACGCCTACCTGGTCCGCGGGCGCCCCGAGCTGGTGGCCAAGGGCAAGGGCACCGCCGCCCTCTTCCTGAACCAGCGCGGCGGGCGGCTCTCGCGCCAATCCGCCTGGTCGGTGCTCACCAAGGCCGCCGAACGCGCGGGCATCGAACAGGACGTCTCCCCGCACACCCTGCGCCATTCCTTCGCCACCCACCTGCTCGAGGGCGGCGCCGACGTGCGCGTGGTCCAGGAGCTGCTGGGCCATGCCTCGGTGACCACCACCCAGGTCTACACCCTGGTCACGGCCGACACCCTGCGAGAAATCTACGCGGCCGCCCACCCGCGAGCCCACAACTAGGGAAGGTAGCCCCCGCCATGCCGCAAGCATCCGCCAAAACCCCCACCCGGGTCGTGTTGTGCCTGCCGGTGGCGCGCGGAACCGACGGCGCCCAAGTGCTGCTGGGGCTGAAGCAACGCGGTTTCGGTGCCGGACGGGTCGTGGCCCCGGGCGGAAAGATCGAGCCGGGGGAGAGCCCCGAGGACGCCGCGGTGCGCGAACTTCTCGAGGAAACCTCGCTGGTCGCCGACGCCGCGGCGCTGCTGCCCGCGGCCCGGGTCTACTTCCGCTTCCCCGCAAACCCCGCCGCGGACATGGACTGCACGATCTACCTCACGTCCGCCTTCAGCGGCCTGGCCCTGCCCTCGGCGGAGCTCGCCCCGGAATGGCATCCGGTGGAGAACCTGCCGTTGGAGCGGATGTGGGACGATTCTGCGCTGTGGCTGGGACGGATCCTGGCCGGCGAACGCTTCGACGCCCTGGTGCGCCTTGCCACCGACAACGAATCGGTGGACCGGTTTGCCACCATCGACTGGCCGGGAAGGAAGATTCCCGCCGGTGTTGCAACCGAAGCCGATTTCCCGGACATTACCTAGGCATGAGGGGGCACCCGAAACCGGGTGCCGCGAGGGGGAGGGAACCCATGGGAGCGAGAACCGCGTTGCATGTGGAAGAACTGCACCGGCAGTACTCCCAGCGCGTTTACGGATACGTCTACCGGCGCACCAGCGATGTGCAGTCCGCCCAGCAGATCACCAATGACGTCTTCCGCATCGCCTGGCAGCACCAGAAGGAGCCCTCGGAGGATGCATTGCCGTGGCTGCTGGTGACCGCGCGAAACCTGGTCGCCAACGAATACCGGGCCCAACGCCGCCAACGCAGTCTCGTCGAGAAACTGGGCAGCGCCGAACTGGCCCGCCGCCCGCATCCGGAAAACGATCCCGGTGCCGCGGTCCGCGAAGTGCTGAACACCTTGCGTCCCCAGGAACGTGAAATCCTCATGCTCGCCTATTGGGATTCGCTGAGCCTGACCGAAATCTCGACGATCCTCAAATGCTCACCCGACTCGGCCAAGTCCCGGCTCTTCAGGGCGCGCAAGGCCTTCTCGAAGAAGGCCCCGAACCAGATGTTGAAGGGTGGAACCTCAAATGGACAACATTGAACAGCTCCTTCGAGACGCCGACCCACGCATGCTCCGGGACTCCGGCGGCCCGCTGCCCCTGGACCTGGATGAGCCCGGCCCGGTCTTCGTCCAACGGCCGGTGCGCCAAGCTCCCAGGCCGCGGCGCTCCTGGGGCCCGGTTGCACTGGGCGCGATGCTCACCGCCGCCGCGGTGGCCGCTGTGATCGTCTGGTCGCCGTGGAACTCCCCGCAGCCCTACCCCGGCCCGGCCGTGACGCCCACTCCAAGCCCCACGGCCCCCGCGCCCTCGGAAACCGGCCCCCCGGCCGATCCGACGTCGCAGCCGGAATCCGCGCCACTTCCCAACGGGCTGTTCCCCGCTTACGACGGCGTGCACTTCGACGACGACAAGGCCTGCCGCGCCTTGTCGCTGCCGCAGATGCAGGTCGCCGACGCCCAGGGAAAGCTCAGCAGACCCGGCATCGACGCCGATGCCTACGCGCTCATCGGCTGTGTGAAAGGATTCGCCGCCTTCGAGCCCAGCCAAGAGTATGTGGCCCAGCTGAACGTCGATGACACGAGCGGCAGCATGCTGATTGCGAAGTGGGATGCCGCAAGCAGCGAGTGGATCAGCTCGCCCTCTCGGAACGGCGAGGACGGAGTGGAAGGGAGTCCGGAATACCTCAGCTGGCCCATGCTGCGCGGCTTTACCTACGAAGCAGATGAAACCCCGGAACAACGCATGGACCGGGCCATCGAGGAGCTGAAGATCACCGAGCAGGTTGCCGAGGCCCTCTTTGGGCCGAATGTGCCGTCGTGGATGGAAAACGAGACCGGCGTGGAACGCGTTACCTATGGCAATTCGGTCCTGGAAGTCACGCATCCGGCCTGGACCAGATCCGAGTCACTGCACGACTCCGAAGGCAAGGCGATGGACCCCGAAACCGCGGACCCGAAGGACGCGGCCACCTACCATTTGACGTTCTTCGATGCGCACGGCAAGGCCGTCTTCAACCTGGGCCTGTTCCCCGACGACCGCCCCGGAGAAGACACCGGAATGACCTGCGACGATCCCGCCGCGACCTATGTGCTGCACGGACTCACCCCGATCCCGTTGGCGGTTGACGAGGGGAAGCTGGCCCTGGGGCTGGTCACCCAGACCGATTTCTACGGAATCGAGCGCTCCGTGGTGTCGGTCGTTCCAGCCGACAGCGCCACCGAGGGCAAGCGGTGCGACCTGGTCACGGCCTTCCATGTCGACGGTCGGATGCTCCAAGCCGACGTCTTGACCGGCTACTTGGGGTTCAAGGATGCTGCCGAACGGACCGAATACCTGCAGTCCAGCGAGTACCTGCGATCCATCGAGGTGGCCGAGTCGCTGAAGCTCAAGTAGCGGTCGCGGTCGCGGGGGGGGGGGGGGGGGGGGGGGGGGGGG
>NZ_JBIXLN010000078.1:0-11478 GCF_045798555.1 Paeniglutamicibacter sp. MACA_103
GGGCCCCGGGAGTGCGGCCAATCGGTGGGAGAATGAAGCGGCAGGAAGCTGAAAGGACATTGTGAACAAGTCACGGAACACGCAGGCCACGGCCTTCAGGGCGCAGGAAGCGAACCCCGCGGGACGGCTGTGGCCCCTGCTGACCCTTCCCGCGCTGGTGGTCGGCGTGCTGGTGCTGATCGCTGCCAGCTACTTTGCCGGCACCGCGCAGGCCAGCGAGCTGGGTGACCCCGGTCCACTGATCCGCTGGGCACTTCCCGCGGCCAAGGCGCTGCACCACTCCTCGATGGCCATCACGATTGCCGCGCTCGTCTTTGCCGCCACCATCCTGCCGCGTTCCACCAAGCCCAAGCGCCCGGCGCCGGGCGAACACGACACCGACGGCGGGGAAATCCATCCCGCCTTTGCCCGCACCATGAACCTTGCCGCGGCCGCAGGCATGCTCTGGACCGTTTCCGCCGCGGCAGTGATGGTCTTCAACTTCTGGGACCTCGTCGGCAAGCCCATGAGCAGCGATCCCACCTACACGGCCGCGATGCTCGACTACGTCCTGAACATTTCCGTGGGCCGGGCCTGGGCCTGGATGATCGTGATTGCCGCGATCACCTCCTCGCTGGCCTTCGGTGTGCGGTCCCCGGCCTTGGTGGGCGCCACCACCGTCTTTTCCCTCGCGGGAGTCCTGCCGATGTCGCTGATCGGCCACGCGGCCGGGGGAGATGACCACTGGGGCGCAGTCAACTCGATCATGCTGCACCTGGTGGGCGTGTGCCTCTGGTTCGGCGGCATCGTCGTGCTCGCGGCACTGGCCCCGTTGCTGGCCTCCAAGGCCCCGGGACGCTACGCCGGGGCAAGGCCAATCCTGGCCGGCACCGTGCTGCACCGCTTCTCCGCCCTGGCCACCCTCTCCCTCGTCCTGGTCGCCGGTTCCGGAGTCGTGAACGCGTCCATCCGCATCACCGACTGGGACCAGTGGATGACCCCCTACGGCTGGCTGGTCATCGCCAAGGCCGTGGCCACCCTGGGCCTTGGCGCGTTGGGCCTGGCCCACCGCCGCCGCGTCATTCCCGCCCTTGAAGCCGGGAAGATCCAAGCCACGCGGGCCGCCTGGCTGGTGGTGGGTGCGGAGGCCATCGTCATGGCCGCCGTCATGGCGCTGGCCACGGTGCTGGCACGCACCGCGCCGCCCACCCCGGACACCGCTCCGGAACTGCCCACCCCGGCACGCCTGCTCACCGGATACGAGCTTCCCCCCGAACTGACCAGCGACAGCTGGCTGGAGGTCTGGCGCTTCGACTGGCTCTGGATTGCCATCGTGATCTTCCTCGCCGTCGCCTACCTGTGGGCCGTGGTGACGGTGCGCCGCCGCGGCGACAAGTGGTCGATCCTGCTGACCATGTCCTGGCTCATCGGCCTGGGCGCGCTGTTCTACTTCACCTCCGGCGCCCTGGCCGTCTACGGCAAGATCCTCTTCTCCGTGCACATGGTCGACCACATGGCGCTGACCATGGTCGCGCCGCTGTTCCTGGTGGTCGGCTCCCCGGTCACGCTGGCGCTGAAGGCCCTGGGCTCGCGCTCCGACGGGACCCGCGGGCCGCGCGAATGGATCCTGGTGCTGGTCCACTCGAAGTTCTCGGCGTTGGTCACCAACCCGCTCTTCGCCGCCGCCAACTTCGCCGGCTCCATCGTCATCTTCTACGAAACCGATGCCTTCGGCTTCGCACTGCGCAACCACATGGGCCACGAGCTGATGAACGTGCACTTCCTGATCACCGGATACCTCTTTGCGCTGTCCATGATCGGCACCGACCCCGTCCCGAAGCGCGCCGCGTACCCGCTGCGCCTGGTGATCCTGCTGGCCACCATGGCCTTCCACGCCTTCTACGGGGTCTCCATCATGAGCTCCACCTCGCTGTACCAGGCCGACTGGTTCGGCAACATGGGACGCCCCTGGGGTGCCGACGCGCTGGCGGACCAACGGCTGGGAGCCGGCGCCATGTGGGGGATCGGCGAGGTGCCGACACTGCTGCTGGCCCTGGGCGTGATGGTGTCCTGGAGCCGGGACGACTCCAAGGAATCCAAGCGCAAGGACCGGCAGGCGGAGCGCGACAACGACGCGGAACTGCACGCGTACAACGACATGTTTGCCAAGCTGAAGAAGCAGGACGAGGAGAGCGCGCGCCGTGGCCGCTAGAAACAAGACGGGTGCAATGCGCACCCTTGCCCTGACCGTGTCCCTGGGGCTGGCACTTGCCGGCTGCGCCGGGGCACCGGATGCCGCGGAGCTGCCCGCGGGCCACGCTCCGCTGCCCACGGACGCGGCAGCCGCCTCGCCCAGCGCGGAAGCGGCGGAACTGAACGTCTCCGAACTCGCGGTGGCCTCGGGCATCTCCATGGCCGCGCGGCTGGGCTTCGACAAGGCGCGGGTCATCTCCGGGACCGAACTGACCGAGCTGAAGAAGGCGCCGGAGGAAACCCTGGGCGGGGTCGCGGTGCTGCCCACCCGGTGCGCCGACGTTATCGAGTCGCTGAACTGGTCGCCGCTGCAGATGGGCGGGGAGGGCGCGCGCACCGATTTCCTGACCGAGAAGATCGCCGCCACAGGATCGGTCGAGGTCGCCGAGATCACCGACAAGTCGGCCCTCGAGGCGCATTACGCCACCGTGCTGGCGATGCTCACCGACTGCAAGAAGGTGACCCTGCACCAGGACATCGACACCGTTCCCTTCGCCACCTCCAAGCCGGACCTCAAGGCCGGCGAGGCCGATTCGGCCATCGCCTGGACCCGCGGCACCCCGGGCCAGGGAATGCGGCAGCAGGCCCTGGTGTTGATCAAGACCAAGGGAGACCATGTGGCCATGGTTTCCTTCATTGCCGAAGACGGCCTCGAGGCCCCCGAGTTCAGCCAGTTGGCGGCCCAGGTCCTCAACGCCGCACTCGCCCAGGCGGGCTAGACGCCCGCACCTTGTCCCGGGGCGGGTGGCGGAGCCCGCCGTGCGGGTTCGTCGCATCAGGTCATGATGTCCCGACCCGGGGACCAAACCGGGATAATTGAATCCAGCACCGCGTCAGCCGACAAGCTCAAGGAGTATCCCCATGACAGCGCCCACTAACACCGGAACCGAATCCGTGCGCACCTCGTACAAGGTCCGCGCCTCCGAACTGGTCGGCCGCAACTGGCTGAACACCGGCGGGAAGCAGCTGGACCTGGGGGACTTCCGCGGCAAGATCACCATCCTGGACTTCTGGACCTTCTGCTGCATCAACTGCCTCCACGTGCTCGACGAGCTGCGTCCGCTGGAGGCCAAGTACTCCGACGTCCTGGTGACCGTGGGCGTGCACTCCCCGAAGTTCGAGTACGAGGCCGATCCGGTGGCCCTGGCCGCCGCCGTGGAACGCTACGAAATCCAGCACCCGGTGCTCGACGACCCCGAGCTTGTCACCTGGCAGGCCTACGGCGCCCGCGCCTGGCCGACCCTGGTGGTCGTGGACCCCGAAGGCTACATCGTCGCCCACCTCTCCGGCGAGGGCCACGCCAGCGGACTGGAGTCCCTGGTGGAGGAACTCATCGCCGAGCACGAGGCCAAGGGCACGCTGCACCGCGGCACCGGCCCCTACGTGGCACCGCCGGCCCGCGAGGGCGACCTGCGCTTCCCCGGCAAGGCCGTGGCGCTGGACAACGGGAACTTCCTCGTCGGGGACTCCGGGCACCACCGCATCGTGGAACTGGGCAACGACCTGTCCACCGTGGTGCGCACCTTCGGCTCCGGCGCGAAGGGCTTTGCCGACGGCGACGCGGCAACCGCGCAGTTCAACGAACCGCAGGGCCTGGCGCTGCTCCCGGCCGAGCTGGCCGCAAGCGTGGGCTACCACGCGGTCATCGCCGACACCGTCAACCACCGGCTGCGCGGGCTGAACCTGGACACCGGGGCCGTCACCACGCTGGCCGGCAACGGCGTCCAGCGCCTGCTCGATGCCGACCAGGCGCGTGCAGCCGTGGACGAGAACAACGAGGAGGTGTGGATCAGTGAGTTGGGCAACGATCCGCTGAACACCTCGCTGTCCTCCCCGTGGGACGTGCTGTGGAGCCCCAAGACCAAGGCCGTCGCCATCGCGATGGCCGGAACCCACCAGATCTTCACCCTCGACCCGGTGACCTCGGCCCTGGGCGTGTTCGCCGGGACCGGCCTGGAAGGCCTGGCCGACGGCGCGCCGGGGGAGAGCTGGTTTGCCCAGTCCTCCGGCCTGGCGCTGGATGCGCAGGAAAACATCTGGGTCGCCGACTCGGAGACCTCCGCGCTGCGCCGCCTGGTGCTGGCCGAGGACGGCTCCGTCGCCGCAGTGGAGACCGCCATCGGCGCAGGGCTCTTTGACTTCGGGTTCCGCGACGGCGACGCCGGCCAGGCCCGCCTGCAGCACCCGCTGGGCGTCGCGGCGCTGCCCGACGGCTCGATCGCCATCGCCGACACCTACAACGGCGCGGTGCGCCGCTACGACCCCGCCACCGCCACCGTCAGCACCCTGGCCCGCGGGCTCAACGAGCCGGCCGACGTGCAGCTCGACACCTCCGTGGACGGGGAGCCGGTGCTGCTGGTCGTGGAGACCAACAGCCACCAGCTGGTGCGCCTGCCGCTGCCGGCCGAGGCACTGGTCGTCGACGAGGGCGCCAGCCAGACCCAGCGCCCCAAGACCAAGGTCACCGCGGGGGAGCACGCGCTGACCGTGCGCTTCTCCGCGCCCAAGGGCCAGAAGCTCGATGACCGCTGGGGGGATCCCACGCAGCTGAAGATCTCCTCCTCCCCGGAGGAACTGCTGCTGTCCGGCGGCGGCACCTCGACGGGCCTGACCCGCACCCTGGAGCTGAACCCGGAGATCCCCGAGGGCGTCCTGCACATCACCGCCCGCGCGGCCGCCTGCGACGGCGAGCCGGGCGGCGAGATCCCGATGCACGCGGCCTGCCACCTCTACCAGCAGGACTGGGGCATCCCGGTGATCCTGGACGCACAGGGCGAAAGCGAGCTGGTCCTGGACCTGCGCGGGCTGGACAACTAGCGAGTCGTTTCCGGAGCCCTGGCACGAGGCCCGTCCCCTTTCCGGGGACGGGCCTCGCGGCGTCTTGGGGGCCAGCGGGGATAAGTGGGGCATCTCACCGCCGCTAGGGGCCGAACGGTGAGGCGCGTCATGGCGGGGAAATTTCGGCACGAGTATCGTTAGCAATGCTAAAGAAACTAACGAGGTCGAAACCAGAGACGCCGGGTGCACCGGCGCATTGAAGGAGGGTCCGTGGCTCGCCCGGATCAAGTGAACGAAACCAACAACGCCCCGAAACCCGAACGAACAACCCCCGCGACCGTCTGCGACGCCAGCGACGCCGGGGACCTGGCCGCCGAACTGCGGGTGGCCGTGATGAAGACATCCCGCCGCCTCCGCCTGGAGTCAAGCTCCGAAACGCTCACCCCTGCGCAGTATTCGGTGCTCGCGGGCCTGAGGAACGAGCAGCACACCATCGGCGAACTGGCCGCCCGCGAACAGGTCGCGGCCCCGTCCATGACGCGCATCGTGAAATCCCTGCTGGAGGCCGGCCTGGTCACCCGCACGGCCAGCGAGCACGACGGACGCCAGGTGCTGATCGCGCTCACCACCGCGGGCACGGAGGCCTACCAGGGGGCCCGCAGCCAACGCACCGCCTGGCTGGCCCGGCGCCTGGAGACGCTCGGCGCCAGGGACCGGGCAACGCTCGCGCGGGCCGCGGCCCTGCTGCAGGAAATGAGCGCCAAGTGAGCCGGATGTTCAGCGCCCTGAAAAACCCCAACTACCGCCTCTGGACCGCCGGCGCCTTGGTCTCCAACATCGGCACCTGGATGCAGCGCGTGGCCCAGGACTGGCTGGTGCTCACCATCCTGACGGACCATGACGGAACCGCCACCGGCATCACCACCGGCCTGCAATTCCTGCCCATCCTCTTCCTGGGCCCGTTTGCCGGCGTGCTCGCGGACCGCATGGACAAGCGCAAGCTGCTGTTGGTCACCCAATCGGCCATGGGCGTCTTCGCCACCGTCCTGGGCGTGCTGGTGGCCACCGGCACCGCCGAGCTCTGGCACGTGTACCTGCTGGCCTTCGGCCTGGGCGTCGCCAGCGCCTTCGACGCCCCGGCGCGCCAGGCCTTCGTCTCCGAGCTGGTCCCCGCCGGCGACCTGCCCAACGCCGTGGCGCTGAACAGCGCCTCGTTCAACCTGGCCCGGCTGGCCGGCCCCGGCGTCGCCGGGATGCTGATTGCCTTCTTCGGGACCGGACCGGCATTCCTGATCAATGCCGCCAGCTTCGGCGCGGTGATCTTCTCCCTGGCCAGGATGCGGAAGGAGAAGTTCCAGCCCACCACGCTGGTGGCCCGCCGGAAGGGGCAGATCCGCGAGGGGGTGGCCTATGTGCGCCAGCGCCCGGACCTGCTGCTGATCTTCGCGCTGGCCTTCGTCGTGGCGACCTTCGGACTGAACTTCCAGCTCACCAACGCCATGATGGCCACCGACGTCTTCCACGTCGGTGCCGGGGAGTTCGGCTTGCTGGGAACCATCATGGCCATCGGCACCCTGGCCGGAGCCTTGCTGGCCGCCCGGCGCGGCCGGCCACGGATGCGCTACCTGCTGGGCGGCGCGATCGGCTTCGGTGCCACTGCACTGATTGCCAGCTTCATGCCGAGCTTCCTCGGGTACGCGCTGATGATGGTGCCGGTGGGCCTGGCGTCGCTGACGTTCCTGAACAGCGCCAACACCATGATCCAGCTGTCGGTCGATCCCGCCTACCGCGGACGCGTGCTGGGGCTCTACGTGATGGTGGTCCAGGGCGGAACGCCGCTGGGCGCCCCGCTGGTGGGCTGGCTCGGCACCGAATTCGGGGCCCGCTGGTCGGTGGGCAGCGGTGCGGTGCTCTCCCTGGTCGCCGGACTCATCGCCGTCATCGTGGTGCTGCGCAGGTCGCGGAACACCCCGCGCCTGAACGCCGGTTCCCCGGCCACGCACCAGGCCGTTTCCCGCCCGTTGGTGCCCGCGCTGGGCAGGTAGGCCCCGCGGGCAGGGCCGAGGCCGCGTTTATTCGCTGGAGACGGGGGTGACCCGGACCTTGGTGGTGTTGGCCTTGAGGGCCGCGGTGAACCCGAAGGTTTCCTCGATGGTCTGTTCGGTGTACCTGCCGGTGCGCAGGTCCTGCTCGGTGAGTTCCAGGCGGGCCTTGACCGTCAACGGACGCAGGGCCCAGCCCCCGTCGAAGGAAACGATCTCGGCGGCGGGGTAGTCCACGATGCTCCAGTGGATGGAATCCGACTGCACCCGTGCCGAGGTGGAGTAGCTCATCGGGCAGCCCCCGGGCATCAGCACCTGCTGCTTGGCACAGCCATCGAGGTACGCGGTGATTTGCTTGTTGACCTCGTCGAGCAACTTCTTGGTCGGTTGGGTCCGCAGCTTCACCTCCGTCCCCTTCTTCGCGAATTCGGTGACGGCCAGTCCGCGCGAGTCGGCACTGAAGTTGGGGGTCGCGAAACCGGTGTCGATGACAGCGGGCACAAACACCGGCACGGTGGCCTGGCCCTTGACCAGCGGGGCGCGTCGCGCATTCACGACGACCTCGTTGGTGGTGTTTGCCGAAATTGCCACCGTGGGCAGGGTGGTGGGCGAGAACTCCCAGTTGTCGAAGAACAGCCAGCTGCGCCCGGTGTGCCGCAACTGGTAGGAGGTTTGCTGCTCGACGCCGTGGATCGAGTAGCTGGCCACGACCTTGACGGTGTCCTCGGCTCCGAGGATCTCCTCGGGCTTGCCGACGGTGAAATCCTTGATGTCGGCGCTGGCGGCCCTTAGCCCCTCGCCGTCAAGCAACAGGGCATTGCCCGCGGGCACCTTGGCATTCAGCAGGCCCAGCGCCGCGGCGCCTTCGCCCTTGACGAGGTGTGATTGGAGTTCCTTGACCATTTGGCCGGGCCCGAAGACCTTCTGGTTCACCAAGACGACGACGGAAACCGCGACTACGGCCAGCAGCACAAGGGCCGCCGCCCAGATGGCAGCGACCCTGGTGGGTGATAAACGTTCGCTCATTGAGTCCTAGGCTACCGGGAAAATCGCGTCGTCTGCGCAAGCCCGCCTAGCGGCGGCGGCGGCGCCGGGTGCCGAACATGCCGCGGAGCATTTCCCGGCCGAACATGTTTGCCGCCTGTAAGGCCATGTCAAGTAGGGGATTATCGGGTTTCTGCATCGGCGCGGGGGCGCGGGTCTTGCCGCGGGGGGAACCCGTGGTGGCCACCGGCGGTTCGGGCTGGCTGTAGTCGGCTGCACCCGGTTCCGGCGCGGAATTGGGGATCGACGACGGGCGGCCGAGGATGGATTCCTCGATGTTCCGTGCGGCGGCATCGATGTCGGCCTGGGTCTGGCCGGGGCCCGGCACCCGGGCGGCGACCGATCCTCCGGTGGGCACCGGTGCGGCCGCGTCCGAGGTGGTGGCTGCGCTGAGTTTCTCATAGGCGGATTCGCGGTCCACGCTCGTGCCGTAGACCTGCATCAGGGCGGAGGAACCGATGATCCCGGACACCGTGTCGGGGGAGGAAGGCCCCATGGTCGATTCCGGGCTCCACATGCGGGTCCAGGCCACCGGGGTGGGTGCGCCCTTCTCGTTCATGACGGTGACCACCGCTTCGCCGGTGCCGGCCTGCGTCAGCGCCGCATCGAGGTCGTAGTCGCTGGTGGGGAACGTGGAGATCGTCGCCTTCAGTGCCTTCGCGTCGTCGGGGGTGAAGGCCCGCAACGCGTGCTGGATCCGGTTGGCCAGCTGCCCCAGCACGTCGCCCGGAACGTCCTTGGGCGTCTGGGTCACGAAGAAGACGCCGACGCCCTTGGAACGGATCAACCGGACCGTGGCGGTGATCGAGGTCAGGAAAGCCTTGGACGCCCCGTTGAAGAGCAGGTGCGCCTCGTCGAGGAAGAACACCAGCTTGGGCTTCTCCGGGTCCCCGGCCTCCGGCAGCTCGGCAAAGAGGTCCGCCAGCAGCCAGATCATGAAGGTGGAAAAGAGCAGCGGCTTTTCCATGAGGGTCGGGAGCTCCAGGATGCTGATGACCCCGCGCCCGTCCGGTGCCTGGCGCAGGAGCTCGGCGGTGTCGAATTCCGGTTCGCCGAAGAACGATTCCATGCCTTGGGCCTGAAGCGTGACAAGCTCGCGCAGGATGACGCCGGCGGTCGCCTTGGAAACCCCGCCCAGGCCCTCGAGTTCGTCCTTGCCTTCGTCGCTGGTCAGGTGCTGGATGACAGCGCGAAGGTCCTTGAGGTCGTGGAGATCCAGGTCCTTGGTGTCGGCGTAGTGGAAGATCAGCTGGAGGCAGGATTCCTGGGTCTCGTTCAACTCCATGATCCGGGAGAGCAGGATGGGACCAAAGGAGGAAATCGTGGCCCGGATCGGGGTTCCCTGCCCGTCGCCGCCCAGGGCGTAGTACTCCACGGGGAAGGACTTGGCTTCCCATTCCATGCCGACCGAGGCGGTGCGTGCAGTGAGCTTTTCCGTCGGGGTTCCCGCCGTGGAGAGACCGGTGAGGTCGCCCTTGATGTCGGCAAGGAAGACCGGAACCCCGTGGGCCGACAGCTGTTCGGCCATCAACTGCAGGGTGATGGTCTTGCCGGTGCCGGTGGCTCCTGCCACCAGGCCGTGCCGGTTCATCATCCGCAACGGCAGGCGCACCTGCGCCTCGGGGAAGACCTGGCCATCGACCAGTGCCGCACCCAGGTTCACCGCCAAACCGTCAAAGGCATAACCTGCGCTGATGGATTCCACATGCTGGGCTGTTGTCATCTTGGCCATGTCCATAGCCTACGGTCTGAAACACGTCAGTGGTGGTGGGCGCGCCAATTCTTTTTGGCAGGCAACACGGCGGCGGGCTCCCGGAAGAAATCCCCGGGACCCGCCGTCGTCGTGCCGGGCGTGCCGCGCCGTTGCCCTAGAACGGGTTGAGCAGGCGGTGCACGAACTGTTGGGTGCGCTCGTTTTGCGGATCCCGCAACACCACGTCGGGGTGGCCGCGCTCGACAACCACGCCCTGGTCCATGAACACCACCTCGTCGGCGACCTCCCGGGCAAAGGCCAGCTCGTGGGTCACCAGGACCATGGTCCAGCCCTCGTCGGCCAGCTCCTTGATCACCTTCAGCACGTCGCCCACGAGCTCCGGGTCCAGGGCCGAGGTCGGCTCGTCGAAGAGCAGCAACGAGGGTTTCAGCGCAAGCGCCCGGACAATGCCCACCCGCTGCTGCTGTCCGCCGGAGAGCTGATGCGGGTACTGGTGGTGCTTCTCGGCCAGGCCCACCCGGGCCAGCAGGGCTTCGGCTTCGGCAACGGCCTCCTTGCGTTTGCGGCGCTGGACCTGGACGGGTCCCTCGATGATGTTTTCCAGCACCGTCATGTGCGGGAAGAGATTGTAGTTCTGGAAGACCATGGCGCTGCGGGTGCGCAGCACCTGCGCCTGCTTCTGCGTCGTGCCCGGCGTAAAGGACACCTCGGGACCGCCCTCGAAGGCGACCGTCCCGCCGTCGGGGATCTCCAGGCCGTTCAGGCAGCGCAGCACCGTGGTCTTGCCGGAGCCCGAGGGGCCGATCAGCGCGAGCACCTGGCCCTTGCCGATCTGCATGTCGATCGACCTGAGGACCTGGTGGTCGCCGAAGCTCTTCTGCAGGCCGGCCACCCTCAGCAGCGCGGGGGCGTTCGTGGCGGGGTTAGTGTGCGACATAGCGGTCAAGCCTTCTTTCCAGTCGGGTTTGGCCGGCGGAGAGCACCAGGCAGAACACCCAGTAGACCAGGGCCGCCTCGATGTAGACCAGCATGAATTCCTGGCTGAAGGCGGCAATTTCCTGGGCCCTGCGGAACAGTTCGGTGAAGGTGATCAGCGAGGCCAGGGAGGTGTCCTTGACCAGGGAGATGAAGGTGTTGGACAGCGGCGGCACCGAGACCCGGGCGGCCTGCGGCAGGATCACCCTGCGCAGCGTGGTGGTGCGCGACATGCCGATGGTGTAGCCGGCCTCCCACTGGCCCTTGGCCACCGAGAGGATGGCCGCGCGGATGACCTCGGCCGCGTAGCCGCCCACGTTCATCGAGAAGGCTATGACCGCGCTGGGCCACGGGTCCAGGGTCACCCCGATGGAGGGCAGGCCGTAGAAGATCACGAAGAGCTGCACCAGCAGCGGGGTCCCGCGGATCACCGAGATGTAGGCGCGGGCGATGAACGAGACCGCCGGATTGCGGCTGAGCCGCATCAACGCCATGACCAGCGCTATGGCCAGGCCGATGGCAAAGCTTGCCAACGACAGGGGAATGGTCCCGCTCAGCCCGCCGAGCAAGATGGGCCAGAACGAATCGCCGACCAGTTGCCAATCGAGATCCATGGGCAGTACTCCTTTGCAAGGTGGAATCGCGGGGGGGGGGGGGGGGGGGGGGGGGGGGGGGGCGGGGGGGGGGGGGGGG